>WQRN01000014.1 GCA_009786715.1 Treponema sp. | reverse complement strand
GCAGATTTTCATTCATTTATAAGTAATCCATTCTTTAATTGTACAAAAATCAATCTTGCTTCACAAGCGGCATTAAAAAAACGCGATTGGGATGCAAATGCTGCTAACTTAGAAGATTCAGGGCTTTAATTGAATGATTTGTTTTTACATCTGCCAAGTTCTAGTGCAGTGATTGATAGAAGAAGAGATTCACACTAAGGCACAGATAATAGGTTATGACAATTATTAGAATTGTTAAATAGATAATCCGCAATGATTAAAAACTAAGGAAGGAGTATTGTATGAGGAAGGTGTTGTTTGGAGTTTGTCTGATTGTAGTGGTTGCTTTTGTTTTCGGCGGCTGCGCGTCAACTAAGGTAGCATTTTATTATGATCCTGAAATATCGGAAGAGTTGACAAGTTACTTGTGGGTTCCAAGTTATGTTTTAGTTAAGAAATTCGGTGATAAGGAAGTTAGATGGGTAGCGCCGCCTAACGCTTTAGCGCCTGTTTTATGTGCGGTACCTTATGGAGAGCAAATATTTGTAGTAGATATTGCCGCTATGGAAGCAGTAGAATTACGCGCCCAGAGTAATAAAACATTTACTAATAATTTTGAAGCAGGAAAGGGGTATCAATTATATGCTCAAAAAGGTGAAGTTATTCTTATCCCGCTTAAGTAAAAAAAATATTTGAAAAATCGCCTTTTTAAGTACGATTTCTGGGATAATAATTGGATTCATTATTCCAATACTGTATTTTATTGGAGTACAGAAAAACTTAAAAGTTCAGGAAGCGTAATAAAATATATTTTTGAAGGAGTAAAATATGGCAAAAATTAACAGAGTTGAAAGAGTAGCATTATCTGGTGGAATCATTGGAGCACTTGCTACTAATCCAAGAAACGCAATTGAAGAAAAATGTAAAGAACTCAATGCACAAGGATGGAATTGCCATCAGATTATACCACATTCCACAAGAAATTTTCTTATTATTGTGTTTCAGAATCTTATTCTTGTTTTGACGCTATTTTTATGGACTTTTGGCGCTGGATATATTTTGTTGTTTGAGAAAGAAGTAACGCAATCTGGAACTACTTCTTCTGGAATTAGTATTTTGGGTATGCAAAAAATGCAATACCCAAAATACTAATTCGGCATCATTCTGCAAAAATTGTGGAGAAAGTAAATAAAGTAAATATTACTTGGCTTAATAAACGTTAAAAATACGCCGCCCGGCAGGGCGGCTAGGCTTTTACCTAGAACATTAAGCGGCATAACATCAAGGTGCTAATAAACTATCTTTATATAAATAGTTGACAAAAAAGAAGGGAATATATACTATATTTTCAAGAGGAATTTATGAAGAAAATAAATAATTGGTTGGTAATATCAGTAATGATACTTGTATTTGGAAATGTAATAATGGCTTGTTCAAATCAAGTAGATAAATCACTTAATGGCTCATGGAGTTCTGATAGCTTTGTACTGAGCTTAAATAATGGTAAATTTGAAGAATCAATTAATGAAATATCGTGGCGTAAAGGTACATATACAACAAGCAAAAGTGATATTTATGGTGAGATAACAGTAACTCCAACTCATGTCTTTGGAGGTGGATTTAATGTTTTATTTGGTATATCTGAGAATGAATCTGGTATTGAATCAAAATGGTTTTCCATAAATGATTTTATTGATGTCTTTAGATCCGCAATGATAAAAATGGGGTTATCTGAAAGTCAGGCTGAAAAAGAAGTAAATGATTTTGTAAATGCAATGAATTCTCAAAATCGAACATCAACCTATAATATTAGCGGTGATACACTTTTCTTAACAAACAATGGACTGACACAAAGCTTAACTAAAAAATAAATTGTAATTATTATAGTTATGATTTGGCTATCAATAATAAAAATACTTGATTTGGTTCTTGACTCCTTTAATATTGAAAAATATAATAATATCACATAAAGTAATTAATATGGGATTTTATGTGAGAAATAGGGAGATTTAATGATTCAAGACTTGGATGTTATCCTTAGCGAAGGAGAGAGCTATACTGTCGAATTCAAGGAAACCGCCGACAAATCGCTCGCATCCGAAGTATGCGCTTTTCAACCATGCAGAGGTAGTAGGCGTTATTTTTCAAGGTCTCGTTTAAAAGGATTGTTGAAGACAGTTCAACCAAGCATCAGTCGACTGCAACAAGCGAATGGCAAGCGAATGGCAAGCGAATGGCAAGCGAATGGCAATCGACCGCCAATCGACCGCCAATCGGCCATTACAGCCGATTGAAAGTTATGTGTTAAATAAATAAAATATTTTTTGAGGTCCCCGGTTCAAATCCGGGTTACCCGAAAAAAAAGGGGTTGTTATGCTTTGGCCTGGAATAAAGAAACTCGGAAAAGAATTAAATCTTAAAAGATCTGATTTTGAAGCCGCAGGGATTTTAAAGAATTGTTTTGTTAAAATGTATGACGGAAGGAATATGAAAGTTCTGGAATTATACACTCCACAGATGGACGGCGATGATAAGAATGATGTTATAAAAATGCTTGAGAATAGAAGAATTAAAAAATATGAATGGCTTCCCAATGGCGTTAAAATAACATTTGTAGAAATTTTAAAACCTTATTCAATGAAGAAAATTAAGGAAATACTTGAAGAAATTGTTAAATACTTCAGCGGAAAATACCCTGATCAGAAAACGCTTTGCCAGCATTGCGGAGAAGAAGGAGAGGCGCAAATCTACGGCATTAACAATGTTTCTTTGCTGATTTGCGATAACTGTTACAGGCAATATGCAAGAGATATAGAAAAAGAAAATACCGAGCAGATAAACGCTCCCAATAATTATTTATTAGGTTTTATAGGCGCAATCATTTTTTCCATTCCAGGCATTATCGTAACAACATTATTTCTTATCTACCTGGAAAGACTGGCTGGAATAACGGCTCTTATATATGTATTTCTGGGAATATTAGGATATAAAAAATTCAAAGGAAAATTGTCGCCCGTAGGCGCAGGTTTAATAATACTCGCCGGAGTATTAATGGTTGGTATTGGAGTCCTAGCAGCATATTGTGTTTTAATATTCAAAGAATTAGAACAAATTGATTTTGATTTATTACTTTATGTTTTACGAGAACCGGAAGTGCAAAAAGAGATTGTTTTGAATATTGGTCTTTCATATTTAATTTCGGCTGTATACTTTTTCTTACAATTCCGTCAGTTATTCAGAGAATGGAAGAATATTAAGTCTATTCATAAGCTAAAAGATATTTAGATACTACAGAAGTTTTTCCAGCTCGTCTACAAGTTTTCCAAACGCTTCGCAGGCGGCGTTTACAGGTTCAGGGGAACTCATGTCTACACCGGCAACTTTTAGCGCGTCTATAGGGAAGCGTGAGCCGCCTGATTTTAAAAAGGTGAAATAATCTTCCCTCTCTTTTACGCTCCCCGAAAGAACTCTGTCTGCAAGCGCGAGTGCGGCGGATACTCCTGTCGCGTATTTGTAAACATAGAACGCGTGGTAGAAGTGGGGGATTCGCAAGCCTTCGAGATCGCTTGTCTCTTCAAAAACCATTTCAGGGCCGAAATATTTTTCTAAAAGTTTTCGGTACTCGCCGCGCAATAGGTCTGTTGTAAGAGGAGTGCCGCTTTCTTCAAGCGCGTGGGTAATACTTTCAAATTCGGCGAACATGGTTTGACGGTAAAGGGTGGCTAAAAGATCGTCCGCGTGTTTGTTGATTAAATAAAGGCGCATATCTTTATTGTCAGTTTGTTTTAAAAGATGACGGAAGAGAAGCTCTTCGTTGAATGTGCTTGCGACTTCCGCTTCAAAAATCGTGTAATTGTACTGCATGAAAGGGTTGTTCTTGGCGGAATACCATGAATGCATTGAATGTCCGCCCTCATGCGCCAGCGTGAAAACATCGCGGATTGAATCATCTTTATAGTTCATTAAGATGTACGGGTCGCCTGTGAAACAGCCTGCGGAATAAGCGCCTGAATGTTTTCCTTTATTTTCGTAGCGGTCTGCCCATCGGTTTAAAAGACCTGTTCGCAATGTAGAAACATATTCGTCGCCTAACGGGGAAAGCGCGCTGCTTACAATATCTACAGCTTCATTCCATGTTGTTTTCATTTTAACCGATGAAACGAGAGGGGCGTATACATCATAATGCCGTAATTCCTGCAATCTAAGAGCGCGTTTTCGAAGCGTGTAATAACGGTGTAATATGTTCAATTTGCCGCTAACAGCTGTTATTAAATTATCATAAACTGATTCGCTTACATTATCAGGGAAAAGAGCGCAAGCGCGCGCCGATGAATGACCCCTGATTCTTGCGTTTATTACATCCTGTTTTACAGAGCCTGAGTAAAGACTTCCTAAAGCTGTTTTATGCGCGTTAAAACAATCATAAAACAAACAATAAGCGCGTTTTCGTAAATCGCGGCTGGGATCTTCCATAAACACTGAATAAGTTGATTGCGTTAGCTGGCGTTTGCCATCCTGAGTGTCTACTGTGCCGAAGTTAAAATCAACATTTGTAAGAACGGAAAACGTATCGCTAATCGCCCCTTCCCCTTCGCTGTGAAGTGCCATGATCCTCTCTTCCTTGTCGCTTAAAATATATGATTTGTATCTGATAATTTTTTGAATGTAAATACGGTAATCTTTAAGCCTGTCCTCTTTAAGAAAAGCGTTCATGTCATTTTCAGGAATGGCAAGAATTTCAGGATTATCCCATGAGGATGCGGCTTGCGCTTTTGCGCTTGCCATGGTTATTTTTCCAAGCATAGTCCGTGCGCTGGACGCGCCTTCATCTTCAGATTGCCGCAAAAAGGCGTAAGAACCCAGTTTCTCTCCTAGAATTCCCAAATCGCGGGAAAAATCAAGGTAATCCGCAAGACAGTTTGCGGATTTGGCAAGCGTCCCCTGAAAAGATGAAATCTTTTCTATCATTTTTTCAAAGTCTAAAAGAGATTTATTCCAGTCTTCGTCTGCGGTAAAAAGCGAAGATAAATCCCATGTGTCGGAAATTGATACTTCGCTTCGCAATGGTATGGTCTGTTCATTGTTCGCCATATTTTTCTCCTGAAATTTTTAATTTCACCTCTTACTAAGCGCCGCTACCGCAGCTCCAAAGAGGCTTGCCTGTTCTACAGGCGACATAACATAAGGCCTGGGTTTATCCTTGTAAAGCATTTGGTGCAAATGCGATTCAAGAGCGCGGCGCATTCCCTTGTAAATCATGTATGTTGTACCTTCTACCGCTATGCGGACAGGCGAATAAGGTTCGTAACTGTAATCTATGCGTTTAATTGTTGCGGCTAACACGGCGGCGGAAAAAAGCGCGCCGCGTTCTGTTACAATCGATGTAATGTATTGAACGGCAGCCAGAGCGTCAGCTTCGTTAGGCGCGAACAAAGAGCCGAGCGGCCCCTGCGCTGAAAGCGGCGAGTGAGTGAATTCGTTTAAAAACCTTGTCTCTAAATGAGGCAGAGCCATAAGTTCATCTGATTTTTTAAATTGTATAACCTTATCTTTGATTGCCTGCTTCAAGATGTGATGGGTTAAAGGTCCAAGGTACGCGCCGGCTGTCGCTTTTTCAAGATGATATCCTCCGGGATTCTTTGTTGTGCTGTCGTATTCTTTATCAAGCTGTCCGCGGTAATTTACATTGAAGTTTCCGGTTTCACATACGACAATCTGGGGAGACGAACTTGAATTAAATTTTATTTTTGGGATATTTATTTCAGGATATGCTGTGTTAAAGCCTGTGCCAAGTATAAACCCGATAACAGGGCCGCCTTCAGCTTTAAAATCATTTCGTGTACGAGCCGCTTCTCCGTCAGGTGAAATTGTAACAATGCCGGAAAGCAAAGTAGCGACAGTATCGTTTAACATTACGATAGGTCCTGAATATTTATAACCTTTCGCGCCAAGAGCTTCACGAAGCCCTTTTCCTACCGCTTTTCCAATTACATCCGGAGCGTCAACTTCTTTGCTGAAACCTAAAAGAATTCCGTCCGCGTCGGATGTTATTTCCATAGGATATGAAAATGTAAAACCAATTCCTTCAATTTTTGCCTCTTTAAGAAGAGGAAGAGCGGCGTCCGCGATTGCGTTAAAAAATTGTTCGGCTGTTACATTGCCGCTTGTTCCCGGCATTGGCGTTTTGGTTGTACCCTGCGCGATTGCTTCGGAATTTTCGTTAAAGTAAACAAGACTAGCGCGTAAATTGGTGCCTCCCGCGTCAAGGGCAAGAACGGTTTTCCCCGGAGGAATATGAGTTACAGGTGTTATGTATGACGGAATCATCGGAAGGCTGGATGCGGCGCTGTCATTTTTATCAGCGCTTAAACCTTTTTCCATTTCGATTAAAATCTCTTTTACAAGCGCCTGCGGATTTACGCCGTCATAATGAAAACCGTAATGCCGCGCGAAATTTGATAATTCTTCAGGATTAAATTTGCTCATGATATCTCCTTTACTGGAAATTATATCATAAAAACACTCTTTGCCCTAGATTAAAATGCCTGACCCTGTCTGTCATGTCAATAGCATGGCCTGTTCTAAGATAATATAACCAAACGCGGCAGTCTTTTTTGAACGGAACAGCGAATAGAGTGGAGATTGCCTGGAAATAACATGTCATCTGCGCCGTATGTTCCGTGGGTACTTCCCTGTTGTCGGTTTTAAAATCGACAATATGTATTAAATCCTTGTCTTCAAAGAAAAGGTCGATCGTGCCGTTTATAAATATTTCTTTTCCTTTTCCGTTTTTTATAAGCATTCTGAATGAAAATTCGCTTTCTCTCAGGTCGGCGCTTTCAGCGATTTTTCCAAGAGGAGAGCTTACAAACCTTCTGGCTAGTTCATCGCCGGCTTCCATCAGCATTTCCGTTTCATCAGGGCTTAATAAACCGGAAATATTTGACGGTATTACCGCTTTTTCTTTATTCAATAAAGCCTCAACACAGATATGCGCGATTGTTCCAAAACTGCCTGAATTAAGTCTTTCCGCTTCGTCATCGTCGTTTTGCGAAAAACGCGCCAGCATGGAATCGACTTTTGCAAAAACATCATCAGATGATTTTCCCGACAACTTGCTGTTAACCGGCACACTCTTTGCTAAAGCGTCTTCTTCGCTTCTTTTCAGCGATACAGGCGTTATATGATTATCATGAAGAACCGGCGTTTTTATTGCCTTTGCCTTGTCGTAAAAAGATTCCGCTTTTTTAATAAATCTATTTAAGCCATTTCTGTTATTCTGAAGTGTCTCTCCCTTTTTTGACTGCTTTTTCAAATATTCTTCAGTATATACCGGTATTTTATTAAGTATAAAAAAGTTTGATTCAGGATTATGCCCATCTTCGCCGATATGAGATACTAACGGCGGCAGTAAAAGACCGAATAATGTATCGTTATCAATGATCGCGTCCCCTTCAATGTAATTATCATTATTTCCGCGTTTTGTTTCAATATTGTGTTTTAATAATAATGAAAAATCCTTGATATCCTCATTCTCTTTTATGTCAAGAAAACCTGTTATATGCAATTCATTTTTCGCTCTTGTCATTCCTACATAAAGAAGGCGCCTAAGTTCCGCTGTTCGTTTTCTTTTGATGTCTTTGCTTACCTGCTCCCAGAAATAATTGTTTCGCTTTTCGGAAAAACGGCGGCACTCGTTCGGAGGCGGAGGACTGAAAACAATTCCTGCTGTTTCGCTGTTATAAACAACATCGCATCTGTCTCTCTGGCTTGTCTTTCCGCAGCAGCAAAGAAATACTACCGGAAACTCAAGACCTTTGCTTTTGTGTATGGTCATTAAATGAACCGCGCCGGGACGCTCAAGAGGCAGAGCAGTATCTGATAAAAGCTGTCCGCCCTTGTCTCTCAGCTCGATCATCGCGTCTGTAAAAGACGCAAGCCCCTGATTTTCAGAATCTGCTTTTGCGGCAAGATAAAATAAATAGTCGTACATTTCACAGTAAGCGCTGGTATAAGGATGCCATTCTGTTTCATAGCGATATCCTTTTTCATACCATAAATCGCTGACAAGTTCGCTTATACTTTTTTTATCGATATTTGATTTAACAGATTTATATATATTAATCGCGTTTTCGTATCTGTCTTTATTTTCTCCCTCCGGAAAAAATTCGTCAAAATTATCAATAGGAACAGCTCCCTTTTCGCCGTCGAAGAAATAAGCCATGCATTCCATTGCCGCGGAAAGAGAAAGACCCGCAAACGGAGATCGAAGCATTTCGATATAGGCGAATTTATCCATTGGATTCGCCGCAAGGCGAAGAATAGACATTATATCATTAACAGGACCGGCATAAAATAAGTTGTTAATTTTTTCACAGGTATATGGAATGCCTAAAAATCTTAAATGTTTTTCATAGAAATTTTGATAGCTTGTGTCTCTTATTAAAATTGCAATATCGTCAGGCTGATATTTTTGTTCCGATATTATTTCATGAATTTTTTCGGCAGTATAGCGCGCTTCGTTTTCCTGCACAGATAGCTTAGTTTCATCTATTTTCGATTCTTCATTTCTGTTTAGAATGTTTATTGATAATCTGCCTTCATTATTGCCGCCTGCTTCAAGCGGCATATATCCGGCTTCGTAGATTGGAAGCTGTTCAGGCGGAGCAAAAACCGAAGAAAAGTTATGAAGTTCAGCTTCACCCTTAGAATCGAACCTGCTGCCGCCGAAAAGCGCGTTAAACGCGCCTATTAAATCCGCGCATGAGCGGTAATTTGTTTTTAAAGGAAGTTCTTTGCTTTTTATTTCATCTTTTAATTTCCTGAAAACAGAAACATCAGCGCCTCTGAATAAATAAATCGACTGTTTTTCATCGCCTACAAAGAATAATTTATCTGCGCATAAATCGTCTGCGCGCGGCACTGTGCCGCCGCAAATATTCAATTTTTCTGAAAGTAAGAATAAAATATCTTTTTGAAGCTCATTGTTATCTTGAAATTCATCGATCATTATCGCTTTAAACTCTTCTTTTTCGCTTTGCCTTATATCTTTTTGCTCAATTAATATTGTTCTTGAAAGATTTGCTACATCATGAAATGTTAATACTCCTTCTGCTCTTTTTTTCGCAAGATATAAATTTTGAAGCTGCGACAATAAAGACATTATCGAAATTATAAAACCAGCCTGAAGGCATGATATCGCGAGGGATAGAATATTGTCAAAATAGCCGCGAATCTCTTTAATATTGTCTTTTACGGGATTATGATACTTTATTCCTTTTTGCAGATTTAAATTATGAGAATTAAAACTGTCAAGGTAAGATAAAAAATCAATTATAATATTTTGCACATGATGCGATTGCGCTTCGTTAATACAATCATCTTCAGGCAGATTTAATAGGAAGTTAAAATAATCCTTTAAAACAGAAGGTTTTAAAATATCTATTTTACCGTTATTATATAAATCAATAATTGGGGCAAGATCAGGAAGAAAAGCGGGATTTTCATAAATTAGATTTTTTGTATCATCTAATATTTTTACAAGTTCTCCGCTTTTTTTTCCCCATTCATCGCAAAGAATTGTGAATTGTTTTATTACATCTTCGAAAAAATTATTCGGTTTATCTATCCTGCAGTAACGAAACAAAATATTCGCGAAAATATCGCTGACTATTGCTTGAGGCTGATTGTCTGAATATAATTTTTTAATCGCGGGATGATGGCGGTGCGCGATAAAAAAAGGATAAGATATTTCCAGGGCAATATCCCAGCATCTGTCTTCATTAATTGTAAAATCGGGGCTTATGCCGTATCTTTGCGAACACTGTTTTAAAATAGACGCGCCGTATGAATCCAGGGTTTGAATTCTGGCGTGAATAAAATCATCAAGCGCTTTTTTTGCTCTTTCGCCTTTAATGCCCGATTCATTTTCCGCGATATGTGAAATGAGAGAATAAATCCTTTTATTCATTTCAACAGCGGCTTTTTTTGTAAATGTAAGAGTTAATATTTCATTTACCTTTAAATCTTTCTCTGTGAGTAACCATGCAAAACGATTCGCCAGTACGCGCGTTTTACCTGAACCCGCGCCGGCTGTAACAACTGCATTTTCAGCGCAAAACGCCGCTTTTTTTTGTTCTTCGTTCAGTTCCCGGCTGTTTGTTTTTACATCCATCAATCTTTCCCCAAAAAATAATTATTTTCACAGTCGATAATATAAACTGTACGGCATATACGATTATAGCTGCAGTCATAACATTCATTTTTTTTCTGCGGAAAAACTGATAAATTGCCCGTTGAAATCTCCTCTGCAAATTGTTTTGATCTATCATTAAATTCATTGAATATTTTTTTATGCCATTCGCTGCCGCGAATTATTTGATCTTCCTGTTTTTTAGGAATGGTTTTTTCTCCGTATATGTCATTGACAGTTCCGATAACCGTTTCAGCTTGCAGGTTTAAGATGCTGTAAAAAAGAGCGGTGTATACTTTAATCTTATCTCTTTCTTCCGCAAGGGTGATATACATTGGAAGCTGAAAATCTTTAAGAGGATTATCATCTTCCGCGGTGCAGTCTGCGCGTTTTGGCGCGCTTTTTCTTTTAAAATCAACAATTATATATTTATCAGCGCCGTCTGAAGTGTCTTTTAAAATACAATCAACATATCCGTTTAAAAGATAAGAATTCTTTTTTATAATAAAATAGCTTTCGCTTCCAGCCACATGGCAGCCCGCAAAGAATGTTAAAAAGTGCGCAAGGCATTTTTCAAGATGATAATAAAAATCATCCTTTCCGGCTTGAAGCATCCTGCTTGTAAGCGAACTTATCTTTGTTTTTCTGTCTGCTTCAATTACAGGAAAGCCGCTGAACACCGCGTCTATGCTGCTTTTGAGGATTTTCAGGTATGGCGGCGGAAGCGCGTAATTTGCGCCGCTTTGAACAGGTTCGCATAACGGTTTGCCGTTTTCTCTTAATCTTGTAAAAAAATCATTCAAAACGGCGTGATAAACTATACCCGATATATTTTCCGCCATTAAACTAGTTTCCAATTGCAGGCTCTGAAGTGAAAAAACGCTTTCAAATAACCATTTTAACGAGCATTGAAAATAAGTGTGAAGAGAGGATGATGATACTCTGAACATCTCGTCTTTTGTATATCTTTGTTTTATAATTTTTCTTATTTCGGTTTTCGCTTTAAATAAAGGGATATCTTCTTTTTCATTTGATAAATCATCTAGAGAATGCCTGTTTTTCCATGCTGTAAAACCTGTAATCTGTTTTTCATGAAGGAAATCAGGCTGTGATTCCTTTGAAATTTCCAAATCGTAATAATCATTTGAAAATTTGCCTTCCATACCGGGTTCGCCTGAATAACGCTGTTTAGGTTCGGAAGAAGAGCCGATTTCAGGATGAGGTATCGCGTAATCTGTAAAAGTATGCTCGCTGCAGAAAAAAGCTGATCTTTTAACAGAATTGAATTTATGCATATTGATAAATACATCTGACGCGTCTTCATCGCTGATTCCAAGTTCGCTTCGCTTTTTACCTGATAGAAAATTCAATTTTGAATAAATTACGCTTAATTTTTCGTGGCCTGAACCGAGGATTATATGACATTTAAAAGGAGCCGCGGCCGCGGTTTTGTAAGGAAGAATGGCTATGCCTGTTGTTTCAGGCTTTGAAAGATAAAATACTTCACTAAGGTAATCTGTCAGAAATAAAAAAGGATCCGAAGCGGAAACGCCGGGAAAACTTTTTTCAAGTTCTACAAGTTCCATTAACTCTTTAATACAGCGCGATAAAACATTATTTGTTTCTTCGCTGAAATCGTCAGTGTTTAAAAATTGGCTGCGAAAGATAAAATACTGCTTTCGTAATTCTGAAAATGTTCCGGCGCCGCGAAAAGAGCGAATTCTCTTTTTTAAATCCATAAAAAAATCACGGACTTCTTTATCAGCATAATTTACTGGTTTTTTAAAAGCGTCTTCCCATACATTAATACGCTCTTCTTTTCCGTCTTGTATTTCGGCCCATGAATAAATACAGTTATTTTCTATTCCGAATTGAATTAGTTTTTCTATTTCTTCTGAGTTTTTCCACGGAAGATTTTTATTCATAACAAGAGAGACAACTGAAGAAAAGGAAAAATCACTTGCGCAGCAGTTAAGCGCCGCGCGGAAAAATGAACCTGCGGGATAATCTGTAAGAGCTTTGCTTGTGCGTTTAACATACGGAATATTTCTGTTTACGAATTCACGCAGCACATACGGTTCATAATTCTGCGGATCCGCGAGGCATACGGCGATGGAATCCCATTCAACGCCTTGTTCATTCAGCGCGCGGATGTAGAGAGACGCTTCTGTTATTTCGCTTCGTGAATTTGTGTAAAAAAAAGTATCGCAGCCGTTATCGAAATTTTCGGGTATGCTGATAATGGTTACATGCTCGCTTTTGCCGAGCAAATCTTTATATTCGCTGTAATCAGAAAGGGATTCAGGAAAAAATAAAAAACAATCTTTGCCGTCGTTGTTAAACGGCGGCGTTTCCCATGCCGGTTCAAAAAGATCATGCTCTTTCAGAAACTGCGCATAACGGCAGGCAAGGGTAAACATATCAAGATCTTCATTTTTAAAATTTAATGCGGCTTTTTGCGCTTCTGCGCTTAAAAAATCGTTTTTTTCTGAACCTGTTATTTTCTTAAACCACGAGCAAAGCTGAGGTAAAATTTCAGTCAGCCAGGATGAGAACTGCGCCGCCTGCTGCGCCCATTCAGGCAGGATCAATGAAGTAAAAACAGGCGTTCCAAGAGCCGCTTTTTCGGCGTTTTCTCTTACAAGGCAATCTACAAAGATTTTTCTAAGCGCCGAAGGGATGCTCCTTTTATCCTGTACTTTGGATTTAATCGAATTCGATTTAAAATCGTCCCATGCGGAAAACTTTTCCATTGAAATGACGGCGCTTTCATTATCTTTTGACAGCAGCCGCAAAAGGTGATCTGCCCACATGGAGGATGATATTTGCGTTGGAAATATAAACAAAGAATCGGGATTTGCGATGTTGTTTAATAGGACGGATTCAATGCGGTTCATGTAGGAGTTAGTTTAGCATAATCGAAAGGAAATGTCAGTATGAGTATGTCCTGCCTTCACAAAGAGTAGAATTTATAATACAGAATTGATAATATTAATAAAATAAATAAATTTATAACAGGGAGCGCAAAAATGAACATTGATTTAGAGCATATCCGAAGTTATTTTAAGAAGGATCGCTTTGCCACAGGTATCGGCGTTGAAATTGATTCTGTAACGGAGAAATGTGTAACATGCAGTCTGGTACTAAACGATAGTCACAAAAATTCCATAGACAATGTTCAGGGCGGCGCGATTTTTACATTAGCGGATTTAACTTTTGCGGTTCATTGTAATTTGCCGTGGGTCTGCGGCGAAGATGTCGGAGTTACAGTCGGGCAGTCGTGCAGTATTTCATTTTTAAAAAGCACAAGAGGCGCAAAACTGACTGCTGAATCTATCTGTCTTTCGAGAGGCCGCAGTATATCTGTGTACAAAATAAGCGTTAAAGACGATCTCGGCATGCCGATTGCGGAAATGCTGGCAAATTCATTTACAATACAAAAATCAGTATAAATTTACCGCTTTAACTCATGCAATATTGGGATATTATCAATACGAGAGATATATTAATATATCAGGGAACAACAGTTAAAGAAATAGATAAAACGTTATTAATTTCTTTTAAAATATTCATTAGTCCCATTAGCTAAAAAGAGCATCCCAAAATCCGTTCCCTGTAAGTTTTTCCAATCCGCTTCAGACTCTTAGCAACGCTTTCTCCCTCTTGAACCTGCTGTTTTAAATCAATCGTAAACTGGTTCATGGAAAAATGCCGGTAAAAGAAAATCTGATTGTACAATTCTTTTTTATCCGCGTATATATTTTTTAAATATTCAGTATAAACCTCAAAAATGCCGCCTTTACGCATCTCTGAATATCCGATTATCCATACCGGGCAGCCAAGCGCTTCATGGAATTCCAATAATAAAGAAGCCATAAATTTTTGTGATTCTTCAAGCGCGCAAACGAGAGTTTTCTCCATCTTGCATAGTTCCTTTAATTCTACTGTGCGCGGAGAATGAATCGGAGTCTTATTTAATATTATTACATTTTTTGCAAAATCGATTCCAAGCGAAGGATTATCGCGGAAAAACTTCTGCGCTATTTTACCCGATGGCCCCACAAGATAACGTCTGTTTTCCGCGGCTTGTTCGCGCCTTCCCGGGTTATCCGCGACTAAAATCATTTTTATTTCATCGTTAATTGTTATGTCGTCTAACGCGGTGTTGTACACAACAGGCGTTTCAACTTTATATGACGCGTTTTTTGAATCGGAGCGGCTGTCCGCGAATTTTTGCTGAATATTTTTTAATTTCGGAAGCGAAGAAGATAATAACTCAACTTCATTGCGGAATTTATCCCGTGTTTTTTTAAATTTATTCCAGGAAGACGCATCCATTTTTCAGCCGCGAACCAGAATAATCAGGGGCATATCAATCCATCCTTGAAGCGAGTTCAATTACCAGATCTACTTCACCTACTGAGCATTTCATCGCGTTGGCTATTTCTTTAGCTGTCCAGCCTTGTGCTTTCAGCTTAATTATATTTTCACGATCCTGCGGAGCAGGCGCGCTGTTGCTTGCCGGCTCTGTTTTGCCTGTTTCTTTATCTAATAACGATTTAAAAATCTTTAAATGCGCTCTTGCGTCTTTATCCAGCGCCTTTAACTCTGTTTCGGTGCGCGCAAGCCATCCGCGGGCGACATTCATTTCCGTGATACGCTTTTCAATCTGAGCAAGAGTATCGTCAAGCAACGCGATTTTTTCCGAAGCATTCGTCGCCTTGTCGTTTTGCAGCGCCAAAACTTCTATCGAAGACTGCAGTTTGTTAAACTGGTTTGAAATGGAAGTAATAACTTTTTGCGCGTCTTTAATATCTGTATCCGTTTTCTGAAGCGATTTAAAGTTACGGTCAATTCCTTCGTTGGTCTGATCAAGAACCTCGCTTTTCTTTTCGATACGCTGATATTTTTCATCCGCTTCTTTAATGGAGTCTTCCAGTTCGCGGATTTTAACTTGTACAGCCTGAAGAATGTCATCAGAAGAAGAGACCTGATCAAGTTTTTCTTTAACAGACTGCGAAGATTCAACAAGGCTGTTAAAGTTTTTCTCCATCTTTTCTATGCGGCTCTGTTCATTGAGGAACCGCGTCATCTTGTTATTAATTTCATCTTCAAGCCGTCTTACATTGGTTAACTTGGCTTCAAGCAGGGTGATTTCATTCTTTCTCTGTTCGAGTTTGTCTAGATCGGCGTTGATTTCTTCGATGTTCTTTTCGAGATTTTTCTTGAGTACGCCGGTTTGATCAAATATTTTCTTTTGAACGCCGAGTTCTTTGCGGATATCTTCAACGCTCTGACGGAACTGGTCGATGCGCTCTTCGTTATCAGCTTCTGTTTCCCTTGAACGGCGGCGAAGTTCTTCCAGAGAAACGTCCATTTCGCGGATTCTCGCGTTGTATTGGCTTTGCCATTCATCCATCGACTGCTTTGCGTCCTGCGCCGTGCTTTCAAGGCCGGAATATGAGGTCTTGGAATGTTCTGAAATCTCTTCGATTTCTTTTTCCAATTCTCTTTGCTTCAGGCGCAGTGTTTCTTGAATCGATATCTGATATTGACCAACCTGAGCGTTTAATTCGTTTTCGGCAGAGACGCGAATTTCTGCCATATCTTTTTTGATCTGCTCTGCGAATGAAACGCGCGTTTCATCGGCAGTGCGCATATCTTTTCTAATGCCCTCTTCAAAAGCGGACGCTTCCTGTTTAAGCTTTTCAAGATCGGAAGTAAGCCGTTCTCCCAAAGAGGAAATATTCTTTTTATGATCGGATGTTATGCGCTCTTCGGATAATTTCCAGTCATCGGCGATTTTATCTTCTGTATTTTCAAGACGTTTTTTTAGACCGTCCTGCCAGTCTGAAATTTGTCTTCCGGAATCAAACGCGCGTTTTCCGAGCTCGGCTGTAAAGTTATTTTCAAATTCGACAAGTTTGTCAGAAACATTATCGTAAGCCTGCTTCCTGATGCTGTCGAGTTCCTTATCCATTTCTTCGAGTTCTTTGCGAAGGGATTGAGCCTGCGCGTCAAAAGCGGAAGATACGTTTTGCATGCTTGCATTCGATTCTTTTTCGTAATCGGCGAACTTGCCGTTAACCCTGGCGATTGAATCATTCATAGACATACGCAGTTCGTTTTCAAGTTTACCCGCTTCATCCGCGAGATTTGTAAGCTGCCTTATAGCCTCGGCGTGACTCTTGCTGTAATCGTCTAGGCGCTTTTCGTTAGCCGCAATAATATCCGACTCTGTGTCCCTGCAAAGAAGTTTCCATAATTCAATCTGATTTTTAAGAGAGCTTGTAAGATCGCTTTCCTGAGCAGAGACAGCCGCGTCGGATTTTTCCCTAACGTCTTTAAGCGCGGCTTCGAGTCTGTTTTGCTGAAGCCGGATATCGCTTGCGGTTTTTTCATTTAATTCGTTTATAGCGGCGGATAATTCGTCATACTGGGTTTTAACCGCCGTGTCTGTTTTTTCGTTTACGTCTTTAAGTGACGCTGTAAGCTCGTTTTGCTGTGACTGAACAGCGGAGGCTGACTGTTCTTTAATATCTCTGAGCGCTGAGGAAATTTCATCTTGCTGACGCTGAATGGAAGATTCACAAGTATCTTTGAGTTCTTTAAGTGAATTGGAAATTTCACTCTGCTGCCGCTGGATGGAAGAAGATGAGTTTTCCTTAAATGATTTAAGCGATGAAGAAAGTTCGCTTTGCTGCTGCTGTATTGAGAATGCGGAGTTTTCTTTAAGCTCTTTAATCGCTGTAGTTATTTCACTTCGCTGCTGTTCGATGGAAGATGCTGAACCTTCTTTAATATCTTTAAGCTCGGCGGAAATATCTATGCGCTGCTGTTCGATGGAAGATGATGAATTATCTTTGATATCCCTGAGCGCGGTAAAAATATCACTTCGCTGCTGCTCAATGGAAGTTGAAGAATTGTCTTTGATATCTCTGAGCGCGGCAGAAATATCACTTCGCTGCTGTTCGATGGAAGATGTTGAAGTTTCTTTAATATCTTTAATCGCCGCGAAAATATCTGCGCGATGCTGTTCAATTGAAGATGTTGAAGTTTCTTTAATATCTTTAATCGCCCCAAAAATATCTGTGCGATGCTGTTCGATGGATGATTCGGAATTTTCTTTAATTTCTTTAAGCGAGGTTGTTATTTCTATCCGCTGTTGTTCGATAGAAGACGATGAATTCTCTTTTATATCCTTAAGCGATTCAGATATTTCATTCTCCTGCTGCCGGATTGAAGACGCCGATTTTTCCTTAAACTCTTTGATGGCGGCGGATATATCGCTTTCTTGCCGCTGGATGGAAGTCTCTGAGTTTTCTTTAACCTCTTTGAGAGCGGCACAAAGATCATCTTCCTGTTGTTGAACAGCAAAGGAGGATTTTTCTTTAAGTTCTTTAAGAGTTGTAAATATCTCGCTCTCCTGTGACTGTATAGAAGAAGACGCTCTTTCTTTAAATTCGTTAAGCACAGCGGCAATTTCATTTCGCTGCTGCGAGACAGATGAGTTTGATTTTTCCTTAAGTTCTTTAAGAACAGAAGAAAGTTCTTCCTGCTGCTGTATGATGGAACTGTCGGATTTGTCTTTCATTGCCGATAAAAGCGCGTTAACCTCATCCTGCTGCTGTTTGACGGCGGCGCTCGAATTTCCGCGTAACTCTCCGAGTATCGCGCCGAGTTCTTCCTGCTGCTGTTTCTGAAGATTCTTCGACTGAGATTGAAGTTCCGCAAGAGAAGCGTTAAGCCTTGCAATTACATTGCTTGTTTCCTGCTGCTGCGTTTTTACAGCCGCGCCCGATCTTTCTTTAAGTTCTGCCAATGTTGAGCTAATATCTTTCTGGTGCTGTTTTATAGACGCGTCAAGATCGTCGTGTTGTTTTCTGAGCGCGTCTTGTGATTTGTTTCGTAAGTCGATAATCGCCTGATTAAGTTCCGACTTTGACGTTTTAAGGTTTGAGTCAAGTTCGACACGCTGTTTTTCAGCTGATTTTTTAAGTTCGAGGATATTTTGATTCCAGTCATTTTGCTGCTGCAACAGCGAAGAATTAATTGTATCCCTTTCCTTTGTTATTGAACTGTTTACATCTTCCTGCTGACGCGCAAGGGCAGAAATAATTTCCTCCCTTTGTTTTTTCGCCATACTGTCAAGCTCACCGGATCCTTTTACCCACTCCTGATGAAAATTTTTCTGCTTTAAGCCGATGTCAGTAATTTCCGCGGTACATTTATCGTTAACGCTTTTTAACCTTTCGTTAATCGATGCGTGTTCATTTTTAAGAGTGTCCTGGGTTGTTTTTATTTTTTCTTCGAAGAATGTTTTTATCTGATTCACTCTTTCCTGAGCCTGTTCGCGCAGCTTTACAAGAGCCGCTTCTTCCATTTTGTCGGCCCGTTTGCCGGCGTTCTCTAAAACATCTTTCGATATTTTCTTTATCTGTTCAATATCGTGATTTAAATTCGCTTCGCGCTCGCGCTCAATTTTAATAACGGCTTCTCTGTGTTCTTCGATCTTTCTCTCTATCACATCCGAAGTGGTTTCAAAATCTTCCACGGTCGATCTTACAGATTCAAGAACATCCTGCGCCGCTTTTTCCATTGCTTCTGAATTTCTTTTTTCAAGACGTTCTTCGGTTTCTTCAAGATTTCTTCCGGCAATCTCCAGCGCTCTTTCTACCTGCTCAAATTTTTCCTTTGCTTCTGTTACGCGCTTTCCTGTGCTTTCAACAAACGCGGATTCATCCTTAATGCGGTTCAAATTTTCCTGAACCCTGTCTGTCATTCCAAAGAGTTCGTCAAGGGAGGATTCAAAATTATGTATATGCTCTTCTATCAGCGCAATGGATTCAGATTTTTTTGCAAGCTCTTCTTCTGTCAGTTTTTGAATGTTTTTCATCAGCTGAACGGCGGCTTTAGTTTCGACATCCAAATCAATGCCGAAATTTTTAACCGCCATGCTTTTTTCTTCAGCATAGGCCGCGATATCTTCTTTGCATTTTTCCGTGTATTTTTTAACTCTTTCCAGAGAACGGTTGTTTTTGTCTGTAAGCCTGTAAAGGATGAGAGCGCATACTACGATGCCGAGCGTTATTATATTCCCGATAGTAAAAATCATCAGTATTATTATCCCCCCCGAATAATAAGTCCAGTTATTTTATCATAAAATCATATAATTGGCGATAGCTATGGAAGAAAAAGTCAGGTTTTGGCTCTTTTTTTTCCGCGGAAACAAACCTGCTTTTGATCCATGCTGTCTTCATTCCGGCGCTTGCCGCTCCCGCAACATCGTAAGTATGGCTGTTTCCGACATACATAATGCACTGCGCGGGCAAAGCCATCGCGCCTGCCAGTTCTGTAAAAGACAATGGATGAGGCTTCAGCGCTCCTGAATTTTCAGAGCAATGAACCGCGTCCCAATATCCGGAAATCTTAAGATATTCCAGCTTTGTTTCAGGCGGAAAATCCGATAAAAGCCCCAGTTTGAAGCCGGCTTTCTTTAAACCTTCCAGAGTTTCAATCACATGTTTATACAGTTTGATTTTTTTAAACAGAGGTTCCCAGCCTTTATATATCCGGTTGTCAATTTTAATTTTTAAAGGCCCTGCCGGAACCTTTAATATTTGCGCCGTAATATCGGCCTGATGCTCATAAAAGCACTCACGGCAAGGCGGACTTTTTCTCTGTTCATTTCGGATAATGTTCCTTGCCTTTCCGAAAGCAGCCAGCATGCGCCATTCTTTCAGTATAAAAGGAACAAGCCGCAGGTTGAGCCGATAATTAGGATAAAGAGTCCCATCGAGGTCGAACGCTATACCCTTGATCCCGTCTCGCATGAGGTGAATTATACAGATTATTTAAATTTGTTTCTACTATTTTTAGGGATTAAACTCTGCCGACACCGGTATTTTTACAAGATTGATATGATGCCCGGGGTATCTGCCGCGCAGCGCTCCAAATGATGTTTCCGCCGCGCTCTCAAACACAGCAATCTTGAAATTGCCATACTCGTCAAAATAAGGAACAATGGCTGCGATATGGTAATACTGGCGAAGCCTCGGCGTACCTCTCAGCGATGAAGGCGTGCTGATTTCTGTGCTTATTGCCGCAAGATAGAAACTGTAAGGTTCATCAATAGCGAGAGTGTAGAGAAGCGGATGAAGCCCGTGTATTTCGTATCCTGCTTCGGGCATAAAACCCGGATAAGAATGGATAACAAAAGTTCTGTTTTCGTTGACTACCAAACTGGAAAAATTATTTTCGCGCACCTCGAATTCCGCAAGCTCGCGGTAAGAAGCCGAGCGGAGAGTTTCATTTGCCCGCGCCGCGAGATTCCTGATCCAGTCAAGGCCGAAAAATACATCGCGTCTTTCTTCCCAATTAATTGTGAAAGATGAACCCCGCTCGCCGAACGGTGCTTTTAAAGGCTCAATCGCAAGTCTGTTGCCGGTAACCGGGCGCAGTAAGCCGTCTATCAGCCATTTGGAAAAACCCGAGCAGTTAAGACCGGCGCGGTTCGGGTTTTGAGGGCGCAATGTTTCAATAAAAACATAATTTCCGTTTTCATCAATTGCGCCGTCATCGGCAAAGCGCAAATCGCCGAGATTTTTTCGAATCTGTTCTATCATCCTTCGGCTGTCTCTGTAATTCAGAGGATCGGGTTCTAAGTAGCGCAGGGGAAGTTTGTTTTCAACGAGGCTCAGGATGTCTTTCAGCTGCATTGTATACAGCCGCTCGAAAGGCGCCGCGACAGGTATCGATCTGGAGACATGAGCGCCGTAAATAACAACATCCATAAGGCTTTTTTCCCTGTCGAACGGTCTAAATTGAATATGCGTATTCTGATCGCTTCTTGGAAAAAACCTGATAAGCGTACCTGCTCCTGTATCCTTACGCCGGGTTATCATCCAGGAGCCTTGAGCCCATCCCGGAAACTCCCTTGTCGCTCTGCGGTTCTCAATACTGGTTCCTCGTATCAATTCGCGCGAGAAAAGCACCATAAATTCTTCCCTGCCTTCAATCGCGCTGACCAAAACCCTCTCGCCGTTCTCTAAAACCTCATTTCTGGCTCTTTGCGAAAGCACCCTGCCCGGCGCCTCTGTTAACCACGCCTCTTTCATCCTGTTTCTTAATAAGGAATCATCGGATATTCGTGATACCGGCAGATCAAAGCCAAAAACTGCGGAAATATTAATTATTACTAAGAAAATCGCTAATATTACAGGCATAACTCTTCTATTATCGGCAAATTATCTGTATAATGAATGTCATAAATGTATGCCTAGATATATTGCAGGGGGTCCTGTCGGCTGCCAAAGTGCCGTCCGTGCACGGCACGAACGACACTTTGCCACCGACACCCCGCCGGAGCTTATCGTGCATACATTTATGAAGGAGTTATTGTGAGGTTGTATAGCCGTGGGCAGGTGCTTTTCTTTTCATTGCTAAGTGCAGTAATTGTTATTCTTTTTACTGTAGGGTTCGGTTTAATAAAACCAATGGTTGTAAAATCTCAAGCTGTTTCTGACGCTGCTCTCATGCAGGAGACTGAAGAAAAGAGTAATGAATTCAAACTGATACAATCGGACTATATGATTTTTAATACTTCCGATGATTTGGCGCAGTATTCGGAAGATGAGCGGGTTAATATTGCTATTTATGAGAAATTGAATTCTGCGGTCGTAAATATAACTACAGAAACTATGGCGATTAACTGGTTTTTAGAGCCGGTTCCGCAGGAAGGCAGTTCCGGGTCGGGGTCGATTATTGATAGAAGGGGATACATTTTAACTAATAATCATGTGATTCAAAACGCGCATAGGGTTTTTATCAATTTGGCTGATGGGTCTCAGTATGAAGGTTCTGTTGTCGGGGTAGACCCCGAAAACGATATTGCGGTTTTAAAATTCGATCCTCCTTCGGGGATGGTTTTGCAAACTATTAATTACGGCGATTCCGAAGGCTTAAGAGTCGGGCAGAAAGTTTTGGCAATCGGTAATCCGTTTGCTCTTGAACGCACTTTAACGGTCGGGATTGTTTCCGGTCTCGGACGGCCGATTCAAACTTCAAGAAACCGCATCATACGCGATATGATTCAAACCGACGCGTCGATTAATCCCGGCAATTCGGGCGGACCGCTTTTGGATACCCAGGGCAGGATGATAGGGATCAATACGATGATCTATTCGCCGTCCGGAGGCTCTGTCGGCATTGGTTTCGCGGTTCCTGTTAATACCGCAAGGCGCGTTGTTAATGAAATTATGCAGTTTGGAAAAGTGCGCCGCGGCTGGATTGACGCTACTGTTGTTCAGCTTTTCCCGAGCCTTGTTCGTTATGCGAAACTTCCTGTTGATTCAGGGCTTCTGGTTTCCCGCACGCGTAAGGGCGGCCTTGCCGATAAAGCCGGTCTTAGACAGGGTTCCGATCCTGTACAGTACGGACGAAGCGTAATTTACCTTGGCGGAGACATTATTACTTCTGTAAACGGTTTAAAAACAAGCACGCTCGCGGACCTTTACGCGTCTCTGGAAGCCTGTAAACCAGGAGACACGGTTAATGTCGAGATTATCCGCGGCGGTCAGACATCTGTATTGCAGATAACATTAGCGGATCGCGAAGAGGTGATGAATTAACCGCTAGTAAATAAATCCTATTCCCATTCCCGCGTACCAGCCGATATCCGCTGCTGATATTATTCCGCTGTGAAGCGTAATAATAAAGTTAGACGGAGGAAGGATTAGATGCCCTTCAATCCCCGCCAGAAGTCGGAATTTATTTTCTGTAAAATTTATTTCGCCGCGCGCTGAAATACCGCATGTTATCCAGCTCCCCCGGTAGAGAACGCCCGCGCCAAGCAGTAAATCGGGAACAATCCCCTCAGGACCGCGCCAAAATACCGAAGGGCAGAAAATCACGGAAAAATTCTCTTTCTCAAGAGAGAGAGGAACGTGAATGCCGACGCCTTTTCCGGGGCTTAGCATATATTCGCCTGCGTTACTTGCCCATGCGTAGGATATACTTGCAGATAACGCAAGAGGAAAATCGCCGCCGTCCAGAAAATTATATTTTGCTGAGCCTGAAATACCCCATCCTGCCTGCGTTTTATCCGCGTTTATATTAAAAACTGTTGTTATTTCAAATTTATTAAAAGGTGAAATTCTCATATTAATTTTGAATGGAAAGCCGAATGAGCCGAAAATAACTCCCGCGTTAAATTGATAACTTCCCTCAGGAAGAGTATGCGGCATAAGAACAAATGTTAATCCGCCTGACATGTTTTCAAGAGACAGCGGAAATATGCTGATCGAATAATTAATTTCCGTTTCAAAATTTAACGCGTGTATTTCTCCTGACGCGTCTTTCGCTTCTATCTCGGCAGTATAAAAACCCTGAGGAAGAAGATTGCCGGAAATGTCTCTGCCGTTCCATGTTGTCTGCTGAATCCATGTATCAAATGGTTCAAGATGTTTTTTATAAACCGCGTTTCCGTTTAAATCGAAAATGGTAATTGTGCCTTGACCGTGAGTTGAAACTTCAAAGCGGTAATCAACCTCGCCGAGGCTGTGGGGATTCATCGGATTAAAGCGCTTTCGGCTTACAGACGCGTTTTCCATATTAAAGACCGCAGGTTTCATTGTGATAGCAGCTTCGGCAGGATTCTGAGAGTTCACGAATAATGTAATAGTTTCATCTTCCCATCCAAAGGCTCTCGCTCTGATTGCGTGATGTCTGTTTGAAGCCAGGTTTAAAACCGCTTTATTATCATAAGAGAGCGGCACTGATACGAATGAATTATCGTGTGTAACTGTAAAAAGTTCTGGGATAAAAGGAAGATCCTCAGGACTGTTCGGCGCTTTCTGTATGGAAACATACGCCAATCCGCGCGCCGATTCCATTTCTGCGGTAATTATCAGGCGGCTGTCTTCACGCAGAATAACAGTGATTGTATGAATCTCGTATTCGTCCTTATGAAGTTCAATTCCGTATTTTCCGGGCTGCAAGTTATCAATGTAAATCGGCGTAAGACCGTATTCCACGCCGTTTATAAAGACTCTGGCTCCTGAGGGATTTGATTGTATTTCAAGGCCTTTGCCGGCGACATCTTCAATCTTGTCTCTGTCATTTGCCCAAAGCAGGGGAGCAAATGGAATGAGAGCGAAAAAAAATATAAAAGCAAAGCGCGCTTTACGCATATATTTATTATAATGGCATATATAATAATCATTCAACCTTCCGTAAGCTTGCCGTTTTCCCGGAAACTCCACCATGATTTCTCAGAAAATATGATGTGATCCACAAAATGAAGCCCGATGATGCGCGAAGCGGATTGAAGCCGCTCTGTTATTTCATCGTCTTCCGGAGAACTTTCCAACAGGCCGGACGGATGGTTATGTGCAACGCAGAAAGCGGCGGCTCTGTCCTGGATAAGATCCGCGAAAACTTCGCGCGGATGGATGATTGTTTTATTAACAAGGCCGATTGTAACAATGCGCACCGCTAGAACCTCGTGCGCGCCGTTTAAGGAAAGGCTTATAAACCTCTCCTGTTTACGGTCGGCATAATGGCGAACAAGCGTGTAAATATCGGAAGGATGCTTGATCCGCGCCTGAAACGAACCATAACGTCTCCTTCCGAATTCCAGCATTGCCGCGACTGTGCATGCCTTAGATTGTCCAAGTCCGTGCAGCAGCGATATCTCTTTTACCGATGGAATATCATTGTTTCTGTCCAAATACTTGCACAGATCATTCGCGAGCGTTTTCACGTTTTTCCCCCGAACGCCGGTATTCAGGATAATTGCGAGAAGCTCACTGTCGGAGAGGCAACCCGGCCCGCTGACCAGCAGTTTTTCACGCGGCCGCATCTCGTGCGGCATATCTTTAAATGTTTTCATGTATATATATGGGGCGAGAGTGCCGAAAAGCTTGACCGAAATTGAAAACAATTTGGTGTCAGTCACCTACGCTATATATGGTGTCTTAAAAATTTTTAGCCACGCTATTAGTAGCGTAGGTGACTGACACCTTTCGTCTTTTTTTACCGATAATCAAGTATGAAAAAGCTTTTTTTGCTATTATTAGCCGTTTCCTGCCTGTTGTCGTTTGTTATTTCCTGCTCCGGGCTTGGTAAAATACCTGATACAGTACCCGATATAATAATCGAAAAACCAGAACCGCCTGCTAATATCATGGGGAAGGGGAATGTCAGCGCTGAAAAAATGGCTCTTTTTCTTTTGCAAAACAATCCGAATACGGATAAAAGTTTCGCGCATTCGCTCACCGGTTTTTATGTTGAAGAAGCCGCTTTTGAAGGGGTTAATCACGATGTCGCTTTCGCGCAAATGTGCCTTGAGACAGGTTTTCTGCGTTTCGGCGGAGATGTAAAACCGCAGCAGTATAATTTCTGCGGACTTGGAGCGGTCGGCGGCGGAGAGCCGGGATTGTCGTTTCCAGAGCCGCGAATCGGCGTACGCGCGCAAATTCAACATTTAAAAGCGTATGCCAGCGAAGAGCCATTAAAAGGTGAAAATGTCGATCCGCGTTTCAGGTATGTACGCAGGGGTTCAAGCCCCGGTATCGAAGGGCTTGCCGGCACATGGGCAGCCGATAGACAATACGCGGTTAAAATTAACGGGATATTGCAGCGATTATTTGATTTCTCGTTTTAACTAAAAAAATTATTTTAGTTTTCCCCGATATTGGTTTACATCTAATGAATCTAAGCGTTTTCTGTGTACTGTAAGGCGTTTGGAAAAATCTTCAAAGTCTTTGTCTTTCTCGGGAGTCCATACGGCTTCCGCTAAGGCGCATAACCGCGGAAAGAGCATGTACTCCGCGATTTTTCCGGCGTAGATAACTTCTGAAAATAATGTGCAGTGTCCGCCCAAAATGTTGGACGCGTCTTCTTTTGATATTTTCTGCGGCGCAGGGTTCATTGAGTAGGTGTCGAATACCGACGCGGTTCCTAAAGTTCTTCCGATTTCTTCAGGCTCTG
>WQRN01000013.1 GCA_009786715.1 Treponema sp. | reverse complement strand
TTCTTAATCATGTATTCCTCTTACGCCTCTATCGGCTCTGGTTTTTGGCTGCCGTGCGGATGATCGGTGCCGGCATAGATTTTGACGTTTTTCGCCATTTTCCTGCCGAGCGGTCCTTTGGGAAGCATACCCTTAATTGCCATTTCAAGCGGCATTGTCGGGTGTCTTTCGATGACCTTCTCGAAATTGTTGGCTTTTAAGCCGCCGACATAACCCGAGTGCTTATAATACATCTTTTGCTGGCTTTTTCTGCCTGAAACAGCGATTTTATCCGCGTTTATAACAACAACAAAGTCCCCAATTTCCTGATGGGGCACAAAATTTGCTTTATTTTTACCCCGGACAATGGACGCGACCTTAGCGGCAACCCTGCCCAGAATCTTCCCGTCGGCATTAAGAACAAACCATTTTCGTTCCACCGACGCGGGCTTTTCAAATACTGTCTTCATATCGATAACCTTTTATCACCTTTTCTTTAATTATAACGGGAGTTTAAGAGTACAAAAAATGGTAAAAAATGTCAAGTGGTTATGATCATGTCCAATTTAGTAAGAGTAGGCAATTTGCCCGTCTGGCGCCCTGTATAGCAACTACCTTTTGTATGGATTATTTCGGTACTTATAATAAATATTAACCTTCTCATTTTTCCATTTTCAGTCAAGCTTTTTGCAGAGTTCGCACCCATATATAGCTGATACATTTTATATTTCCAGATGTTGTGAAATTATTTTTCATACATCAAAATTCCCGGGGGAAATCCACTTTTTTAGAGGTTCAATTGGTATGGAAGAGAAAAAAGTAGCATTCATTCAGAACATGATTTATGGGGTTCGTGATCAAAAAGTCATGTTAGACAGCGATCTGGCAGACTTGTATGGAGTTGAAGTTAAGGTATTAAATCAAGCAGTAAAGCGTAATATTGAGCGCTTTCCCCGCGATTTTATGTTTCAATTAACGCAAAATGAATGGGAAAACTTGAGGTCACAAATTGTGACCTCAAGTTACAATTATGGCGGCAGGCGTTATGTTCCCTATGTCTTTACAGAACAAGGGGTTTCTATGCTTTCTAGTGTAATAAAATCAAAACAGGCAATAGAAGTAAATATTAATATTATGCGTGCTTTTGTCAAGTTAAGATATCTTTTATATTCTCAGGCAGGAACAAATGAGCAAATTGCTGAATTACGTAAATTATTAATGCTCCATATCGAAAATAATAATTGCAGATTTATGAGGTATGACGAGTCAATTGGAAAAATTATAAAAGCGCTGAATAATTTAATAGAAAAACCAAAAGAACCTATAAAAATTGGATTTAACGTCTGATGTCAAACGCAATACCCCCTATAAACGTATAGCAGAACAAATTTTTCAATTTTTTTCCATTCTCAGTCAAGCTTTTTGCAGAGTCCGCACCCATATATATATAAACAAATTTTTGGAGGTTGCTATGAAAAAATTTATTTTTCTTTTTTTACTCCCTGCTATAACAGGGCTCGCTTTGGCGGGGCTGGTCTTTGCCTGCGCCGCGGTTTTATCCGGTTGTTCGCCGGAACAGGAGACGCCGGAAGAAACCGCCGGTATTACCCTGATGACATGGAATATTCATAACCTGTTTGACGGTAAGGATGATGGTTTTGAATATAATGAGTTTATGCAGTCGGCAGGGTGGTCCGCGGAAAAGTATCTGGGCAGGATTAATTCTATTTGCGAAGCTATCGAAAAGATTTCGCCGAGGCCGGATATTATTATGCTTCAGGAGATTGAGTCTTTGAAAATTCTGGAAGACCTTGCAGAAGAGCTGCCAAGAGGATATTCGTACAGTCATTTTGCGAATAATCCGGGTTCTGCTATCGGGCTTGGGGTTATAAGCCGCTATCCGATAACTGATGCGAAAGCTCATTCCATTACCATTGACGGAGAAACTACGCCGCGTCCTGTTCTTGAAGCGAGAGTCCAGGCGAATGGAAATGAGTTTTTTATTTTTGTCTGTCATTGGAAATCAAAAATCGGCGGCGATAAAGCGACGGAAAATGTCCGTAAATCTTCCGCCAGAGTTATTTTACGGCGTATCCGCGAACTTTTAGAAAGCGAGCCGGATATCGGGATAATTATCGCCGGGGATTTAAATGAAAATCATGATGAATTTTTCAGGCAGGGCGCTGATAGAATATGCGCACTGGTTCCCGATGATCCGTATTGCGCGAAAATAACAAATGGAACGCAGAGAGACTATTTTGTTATCAGCGGAAACAGAAATCTTGAACCTGCGCATTTTAACAAAGAAGCCGTTATGCTATTTTCTCCGTGGTTTCGCGATCTTGAAAATGGCTCGTATTTTTATCAGTACAAATGGGAAACAATAGATCATTTTTTAATTTCAAAACAATTTTTTAATAATTCCGGTTTAGAATACGATAAAACCGTAATTATTAATTTTGAACCGTTTGCAAACTTAAACGGAATACCGGTTTCCTATAATACTAAAACGGGAATGGGGTTAAGCGATCATTTGCCGCTGCTTCTTACTTTGAGATTGGCTGATACTGAATAACAGATTTATTTCTTTGCGGCAGCGGCGGTTTTTGCGTCGAGCGAATTGAGTATCGCCTGAAGCCTTTCTTTTTCAATTAAATCGATAAGACGGGCTTCTGTGTACCTTTTCGCTTCTTCCGTGTACTGGCCTACGGTGACGCAGACGCCTTTTCCGGCTTTCGCGTCTTTAAGGTGCGAATGGAAGTCTCTGATGATAAGTTCTCCGATCGAACCCTGTGTCCTGATAAAACGGAACATGATAACATCAGACCACTTAACCGTGTCAATTTCTGTAAGGATATCCGCCCATTCATTCTTGTTAACGGAAATGTTTGTGATTTTTACTTTAGAGCGCGGATAATAAGTCATTACGATTCTTCGGCAAATGGCGATAAAATCAGCCTGAGAGCCCATAAGGAATACCTGCAGGTTGCGGTTTGCGTTTAACTCGATATATTTGCCTAAAAGAACGGTTACATCTTTATACCCGGGGTTTTCAGATTGAAGCTGTTTGAGATAGGGAATCGCCTTGCCGATATCATTTAACTTGATCAATGTAGTGGCAAGTTTATAACGCAGCTCGGCTAGAATATCCGCTTTTATATTCATGTGCTTTAAACCGATTTCAAAATCCTGAATGGCGGCTTCGTACTGCCTTGTATCAAGATGGATGGTTCCGGCGGTGAGGCAGCAATTCGGACCCATGTTCGGATCGGCGCGCAGATGGTTAAAAATTCTTAAAGCCTGCTCTGTCTGATTGGCTTCGTGGTAACATTCGGCAAGCGTATAAAGCGACTCTTTGTCTTCCGGGGCAAGGTCAATCGCCTTGCGGATAAAGCTCATCGCTTCTTTTGGTTTTTTTAATCTGAACAGCGCATGACCGAGGCAGCGAAGAACGGCGGGGCTTTCGGGATCCTGTATGCGCGCCTGCTGAAGCAGCTGAACCGCTTTTTCATAATTTTTCCTGTCAAACTCAAGGGACCCCAATTCAAAATTAACTTCAAAATTATCCTGCCTGATCGATCTTGCCATCGAAAAAGCTTTGTAGGCCTGATCGATCATATTGAGCTTTCTTGCGCATATACCATACCTTAAATTGACTTCAAATTTATCGATTCCGGGTACTTGTGTTTGAACTATATGGTCGGCGACGGCTTCGTAACTTTTCATAGCCTTGTCCCAGTTCTGCTCATCGAAGTATACGCCTGCCAGCAAGTGCAGCGCTTCCGGGTCATTGGGATTTTGCGCTAAACGCTTATTTGCTTCTTTTACCGCCGCTTCCCTGTCTTTGGAACTTCTCCCTCCAATCATCGAAGAGTTGCGTGAAATGTTCAATATTAATAGAATTACGGCTGCGATAAATACAACAGCAACTACACCGATAATTACAGGATTCATAATTCTTATTATCGGTCACTTTTATGTTTTTTGATACTGCTTTTACTGATAAATGCGTCAATTTTAACATAAATAGACGCCATTTGACTTATATTTCTGTTTTTTAGAGGCATGTCACTCTTGACAGAAGGCAAATTTAAAGTATAAACTTAAAAGAAGGCTGTTTTTAAAGTCTGGGAAAAAGGAGCTAACCCCATGGCATCAAATATTGGCATTAAAATCGCCAACGGAGAATTCTACCCCATAATGGAGGAGTTTTCTTCAATAAAAAAGAGATTGATTCTTACCACAGTCCACGATAACCAGCCAAGCGTTCAAATTGATTTATACAGAAGTCAGACAAACGTCATGACAGACGCTCAGTATATCGGCAGCCTTGTTGTTGAAAATGTAAAGCCAAAGCCCAAGGGCGATCCTTCCATCGAAATGGTTATTTCTTCAGACGAAAACGGTGAAATCATCGCTGACGCGATTGACCTTGATACAGGTTCAGGCGGCGAGCATTATATTTTAAATGTTTCCCTAAAATCGCTTGATGAAACTTCACGCGATGTTGATCTTCCGGACTTTGAGCTGGAAGCAAACGAAGAGCCTCCTTCAGGCTTGTACAATCAGGCTGAAAAGGTGCGCAAGGAAAGTTCCTCAAAAACATGGATTATTATTTTAATTGTTATACTGCTTCTTTTAGGTCTTTTAGCCGGATGGCTGTTCTTCCTCGGCGGCATGGATGTTGTCCGTTCATGGTTTAATAAACCCGCCGCGACGGCTGTGTATGAACCTGTCAGGCAGCCCGATCCGGAACCCGTAAAGCAGCCGGATCCTGAGCCGGTGCGGCAGCCTGAACCGGAACCTGTTAAACAGCCTGAGCCTGTAAGACAGACAGAACCAGTTAAGCAGATTATAGAGCCGCCGCCTGTGATTCAAGCGCCGGCCGCGCCTGTGCAAAGCCAGACTGCGCGCCGTACCGATGGAAGGAATCCGCCTGTTGCTTCGTATAACGTGCCTGCGACGATTCCGAGAGAAGGCGTCAACTACAGGATTCGCTGGGGTGATACGTTATGGGACATTGCAGAAGCGTTCTACCGCGATCCGTGGCAGTATCCGAGAATCGCGCGTTTTAATAATATTCGTAACGCAAACCTGATTATTTCCGGAAGGACGATTCGTATTCCTCCGAAAAACTAATTAATAATTCAGGCGGTGTTACGCGAAGGAGATAAATGCACAACTACAATGTTTTTTGCTCCTTCGCGCGGCTGTGCGTTTTTATTTTCTTTTCATTATTTACTTTTTCCTGCGTTACTCAAATGCCGAGGGGCGATTTCTATCTTGCGCTGATGAATGAATCAATTGATGAAAAAACCGCTCTGTTTGAAAAAGCTCTTTCAAGCCCTAACGAATACGCGAGGCGTTACGCTGCGGAAGAATTGGCGGTTTTGCACATGCAGGGAGCTGAAATCTCGCGTAAAACCGCAGAGCGTATAAAAAAGGAAGCGTACGGCTTTTGGGCTGAGGTTTTCGATATGACATCCAGCGCGGGACAGGATATAAAAAAAGAACGCATACTTTCCTTCCTTCTTAACCATGATTTAAATACCGTATCTTTTATCGAGGCAAGGCAGTATTTATTAAATGAATGTTCTAAGAGAAAAATTTCTTTTACACATAACGAAATAGCCGCAACAGCGGGGTATTTCGCGGTTTCGCGGCTTCAGTATAATGAAGCTCTGCCGCTTTTTCGTTTTTTTCAGGATGACGGTGTTTGGCCGGATCAAATGCCTGATTTATTCATGGAGTATCCGGGTTTGATAAATGCCCTGGGAAGAACATTTGTATACACGCAGACAAAAGACGAAGGTCTTGTTCTTTTTCAAAAGTGGATCGAAAATCTGCCGCGGGAAATGTCTGATGCGCCTGATGTATTAATGGATTTACGCTACAGGCTCAGTTTTTACGCCGCGAGGGTTTCGCGCAGGATTGGAGGGCAGAGCGCAAGGACTGTTTCGCTTTTTGAACAGGCTCTGCCTGACGCTCCCGATTTGAACCAGCAGGACGCCTGTATATGGTATATTCTGGATTCGATTATTACGGGGCCTTCCGGCGGTTTTATTGAAAAAATGGAGCAGTATGTTTCAAGGTGGCATAGGGGCAGTTATTATAACGATATAATGGAAAGATTTTTACATAAGCTTGTTTCAGGAAGAGAGTGGAGCAATGTTGTAAAAACGTTTGCCTTGATGCAAAATTTGGATGCCGGTAATTTTAAAACAAGTTACGCGTGGGTTATAGCGCGCTTAATTGAAAATGATTATCTTAGTTCGGCTGATTCCCGTCTTGCCGCACAGCTTGCAAATACGGAAACAGCGAATTCCGCTTCTTATTACCGTATTGCGTATAATACAGGAATTATTTTTTCTGTGCCGTCGTTTTACTACCGCGCGTTAAGCGCGGACGTTCTTGAACTGCCGTTTTTTGAATTGGCGGATAAATCCGCCGATGATATACCCGCTTCCGGGTATTCGCAGGCTCTGGAATTTCTTCTTGATTTTTTTAAATACGGCGCGGCGGATTATTCCATTTCGTATTCAAGAGCTTTGGAGAAGGAGTTAACTCCGGATGAAATGCGCGTTTTAGCGAAAACGTATGACAAAGAGGAAATGTATCCTCAGTCTATGCGCCTTTCCTCTCTTTTTATTTACATGGAAGGGTATAACAAAGACAGGCGCAATTGGGAACTGATGTTTCCGCTCCCTTTCCGCGAATTAATAGAAACATACGCGGATCAATTCGGTTTTGCGCCGTCGCTTCTTTACGGTCTTACCCGCTCGGAAAGCGCGTTCAGAAGCGCTGTTGTTTCTCATGCCGGCGCTGTGGGATTGATGCAGTTGATGCCTTACACCGCGAAGGATATGGCCGACCGTTTAAGGCGGACAGGCGGACCTGACTACACAGGAACGGACGGCAATATTGATTCTACAAACCCTGAGTTAAATGTTCATATAGGGACGTATTATTTTAAAAATCTGATGGATTATTTTAACAACGAGACAATACTCGCGCTGATGGCCTATAACGGCGGACAGAACCGGATACGGAGATTGCGCACAGCCAGCAGACTGCCTGTTGATTTATTTTCAGAAACAGTTCCAATTTTGGAAACCAGAGATTACGGCAAAAGGGTTTTAGGCGCGGCAAGGGTTTATCAGGAATTGTATTACAGCGGACAGTAGTTTATTGCCGCAGCAAGGCGTTTTCAAGCTGAGTTCTGGGTTCTCCGCCTTTTTTTGTTATAGTTTTCGCCGCGGCGATAAAAGTTACAAGATTGCTTCCTGTGCGCTCATATAAATCACCGTAAAAATTTTCTTCATCGTGATACAGCCTGTAAAGCTCAAGGTAGGCGTTATTAATCGGTAAATCTGAAAAACCTCTGTAGTTGCCGCTTAAAAAACGGCTTTCATACTCGCTGTTAAATCTTTCTTTTGCCGCGTTTATAATCCTCTCTTTTTCTGTTAATTTTTCTTCCCTGCTGATTTCACTTGAATAAAGAGTTTCAAGATCAAAAATTAATTCTTGAATGAATTCAATATATTTTTTACTGTCCTGCGCAGATGAAAACATCTCAGCATACTCTTTTGAATCCGGTCCGTAGCGCGTTTCGATAAAAAGCCTGCTGCCTTCTGTACCGATGAATTCCGCCAGTTCTTCGTTAAACTTAACTTTCCCTTTAATGAATACCGTAGAATGTACAAGTTCGTGAATGATTAGATCTGCAAGCCTTGAAGGGGAATAATTGCTCATGTATGAATAAAGCGGATCTCTGAACCACCCAAGCGTGCTGAAGGCGTCAACCGGACGCACCCAGACATCCAGGCCTTTTTTTTCAAGTTTCGCTCTCTCTTTGCGCGCGCCTTCAATATTGAAAAAACCTTTATACGGCATCCTGCCTACAACAGGATAATTCCATTCATGCTTGTAAAATGAATCTTTAGCCGAAGCGGAAACAATCGCCGCGAGGTAATCTCTGTCTATGCTTACATACTTTGTGTAATTGCGGCTCTCGGCAAGACCCAGTTCTTTCATTGCGAATTCGCGGATATCCGCTACAAGCTTTACAAACTCCTTATCGTCAACCTGATCCAGAGGAATGGCTTTATTCAGGTATCCTATCATTGCCGCGCCCTGAGTGAGAGTGTAGCAGCCTGAAAATAAGCCTGAAACAGCCAGTAGAATAGCGGCTGAAAAAACAGGCGGCAGGCGGAAAATCCTGATATTATTCATACAATCCCTTACTCATATACTTGCATTTTGTTTATTATTATTCTATCATAGCCAGACAGTTCCCCTTGGAGGTATATATGTCAAGACCGGTAACCCTATTTTCTGGACAGTGGGCGGATATGCCCTTTGAAAAATTCTGCGAAAAAGCAAAATCCTTCGGCTATGAAGGGGTAGAAATTGCCTGTTTGGGCGATCATCTGGATTTAAAGAAAGCCGCGGCTGATCCTAAATACGTTGAAGAACGTAAAAATATATTAAAAAATAACGGATTAAAAGTTTTAGCGATCGGAACCCACCAAATCGGCCAGTGCGTAGGCGACAATCCCGATCCTCGTTTAAGTTCTCTTGTCCCCTCCGGCGCCGGAACAAAACCGGAAGAGATCCGCAAGTGGGCAATTCAGGAAATGAAGTACGCCGCGGCGGCAGCGAAAAATCTCGGCGTTAAAATTGTTACAGGTTTTATGGGCAGCCCCATTTGGGCATACTGGTATTCATTTCCTCAAACAACGGAGCAGATGATAAACGACGCTTACGCGCAGATTATCAAACTCTGGACGCCGATTTTTGACGACTTTGACAAGAACGGTATTAAGTTCGCGCTGGAAGTTCATCCTGCCCAGATCGCCTTCGATTACTACACCGCAGAACGGCTTCTCAAAGAATTCAAGAACCGTAAAACTCTCGGGTTTAATCTTGATCCTTCTCATCTTGTATGGCAGGGTGTAAACCCCACAATTTTTATCCGGGATTTCCACAGACAGCTGCTGCATGTGCATATGAAAGATGTTGCGGTTACGTTAGACGGCAAATCCGGTATACTCGGCTCTATGCTGAGCTTCGGCGATGTCAGACGCGGCTGGAATTTCCGCTCGCCGGGACACGGAGATGTTGACTTTGAAAACTTCATCCGCGAACTGAACGCGATCAACTACAAAGGCCCGCTTTCTGTAGATTGGGAAGACGCCGGTATGAACAGAGAAGTAGGCGCTAAAGAAGCCTGCGAGTTTGTAAAGAACATCAACTTTTCCCCGTCAGACTCCGCCGCAGACGACGCAACAAAAGCAGAATAACAGCTCGGGCGATTAACTCAGTGGTTAGAGTACTACCAAGCGACCCTTCGAGTCGCGCATTGTAAGGAAGGATTATATGGGCGGCTATTCAGCCGCCCGGCAATGACACCCGGTAGAAGCCACGATTTTTGACAATGGTATTTGGTGGACGATTAACTCAGCGGGAGAGTGCTACCTTCACACGGTAGAAGTCACTGGTTCAATCCCAGTATCGTCCACCATGTACCTTTTTTTAACCTTTAAGGTCTACGAGTGAGGCTTTGTTGGAATTGCTGTAGGCGGTTCGTCCGGCTCCGGCATAGGGGTTGTTGCGCAATGTGGTGATTTCCTGGCGTAATTCAAGCATGCGTTTGGAAAGCAGTTCTTTGTTTTTGGTAGAGCGGATAACGGCTTCGTTTTTAAGATTTTCAAGTGATGCTTTCAGGCTCGGTACTTCTTCCGCGTTTTCAGAGACCGGGACTTTCGGCTGGTTTTGACCGGAAACAACGGAGTTGTACATTTCTTCCAGAGGATCAATTACTTTCTGAATCGAGAAAATGTCCGCGACGATTTTTTCTTCTATTTCGACATAAGTTAAAAGATCCTCGGCGCTGCCTGATTCAATTACATTTTGCTGTTTATCAAGCAAATCGAGATATGAGCGGAACCTTTCCCTCTGCTGTGAAAGCAGTATTTTGAAACGCTTTAAAATCGCGACTCTTTGAGCCAGCTCCGCCGGGTTAATTTCGGTTGTTGTTGTTATTTCGTCTGTTAAAATTGCCATATTCCCTCCCTGATATTCGCTATCCCGCGATATTTAAACCAACCGCTGCCTCTCTGGGCATTTCTACCGGTTTTTGGTTTGCTACTGCGCTCCATGTATTTCTTAAATCGGCAAGCATGTCTTTAACTGTTGTGATTCTATTAATATCCTGATTTATGCTTGCTTCCACAAGTTCCCTGTTAAACCATGTGTACAGGGAAAACAGATTTTTTGCGATTTCTCCGCCCTGATCAAAATCGAGAGAAGCCATCAGCTCTGTGATAATTTCTTCGGTTTTCATGACCGCTTTATTGATCTGTTCGATTCTGCCGGGCTCTCTTTTGGTTTTTTCAAGCTGCATTAACTCAATGGCAGTAGTCATTTGCCTTACCGTTTCGTCGTACAGCATGACGATTAGTTGACCCTGACCTGCGGTCTTAACTTTGGTCTCTTTATAAGTGGATGACGCGTTTTTATATGACATAGTCCCCTCAGGCTATATTATCGGCGGTTATTGTGTTTTTATTAAGTATCAATAAATGCCTTTCTTCATCCAAAAACGGTACTTTGTAGGGGATTATTTCGTAATTAAAGCCGGAGTTTTGCAATGTTGCCAGCTCTTCTTCGATCTTTTCGCGCCTGCCTTTATAGGCGGCGATTGTTCCGTGCGGTTTACAGGCTCTGGTTAATGTTTTTAACAGCTTCGGTTCGATGGGCGCGAATGCGCGGAAAGTGATCATGTCGAATTGGCCGCTAGTTACTTTTTCAAGTTCGCTTTCTTTTACATCCGCATTGGCAAGAGATAATACCGCTTTTGTATTCAACAAAAACCCGGCTCTGCGTTCCATGCGTTCGATTAAAGTAAAACTGGCATCAGGCATAGCGATTGCAAGAGGTATTCCTGGTAATCCTGCGCCTGAACCGGCATCGGCAATAGCCACAGATTTTTCACACTGAGAGGCGCAGAGCCGGGAAATTATTCCAAGCGGCGCGAGAGAATCGAGTATATGCTTTATAATTATCTCATTTGTGCCGGTTGCGCCCACTAAGCCGTATGCCGGATTAAAAGTTTCTATCTCGTTTATATACTGACAGAGCAGAGTGACAATTCTATCTTTGTTAGGTGCAATCAATAACTCGATATCAGAATCGTCTCCGCAAAGAATTTCAATCCCTTCTAATAATAGTTCTCTTGCGTCACCCATGAAAAAATTAAATTCCTCTTCGCGCTCTTTGCGCCCTTTGCGTCTTTGCGAGAAATCTTCTCTATATAAAATGAACCAAATTCTTCTCTTCTATAAACCCGTTCATTCGCGCAATTACATAGGTGCCGAAGGCGTTCAGCATAACGTCTATAAATGCGCCGATTGCCACCAAATAAAACGCCATCGGTTTTAAAATGAGGTAGCCTGCGCGGTATTCGCCGCCGCCGTAGGAAAGGCAAAGAGCGGCAAGCGCGATAAAAGCGCCGTCGCCGGGGTTTCGCGCAAGAACGAATGAAATGCCGAAGGCGAAGATGCCGATTGTAAATAAATCCAGCGTGCCTATTCTTAGATACGAATACGATTTAATTATTACAATGAACGCCGCCGCCGCTACCATCGCGCTGCCGCATCTGCAGAATGTTGTAAATAATGTCATGGACAGAGCGCTCGATCTCCTGCGTATGCCGAAGTTTTCCTTTGAATGGCTCATAAGAACCGGAAGCGCGAAATTAACATCGCCTGAAAAAAAGGCGGTGATCGCGGGACCGAGGAAACCGTAGAGGACGCGCCACGGGTTAGTTTTTGGTTTTAGCAGATACAGGAAAAGCGGCATAATACCGAAACAAAGCACGATGCTGAATACGCCCAAAAGGATGATTAAATCTTTATAGACTTTTGCCTGTAAAATGTCGGAAAAACGGACAGCCCAGAACGCGGCTAGAACGATCAATACAAACCCAAGAATTTCTGAAAAGAAAGAGGCGACATGATAAAAAATACGCGAAAGCGAATCTACAAGAGAGATAACAGGTTTGGAATAATTGCGGTCGTAGTTCAAACCCATACCGAGGAAGAACGCGAATACGCAGACCGGGAAAAGGTACGCTCCGCTTGATGAAAGCACGCTAAGCATATTGTGCGGAAATATCGCAAGAACATTGTCTCCGACATTAAGCCCTAAAACTTCGAGCTGTTCGACTGTTTCTATCGGTATGCGTCCCGGCGAAAAAATCATTGTCACCAAGATACCTGAGAAAATTACAAAGGCGGATGCCGCGATTATAAACACGAAATTTTTTAATATCATGGACCAAAATTGTTCGTCCATGCGAAGTTCGTATGCCGCAACCGTCAGTGAAAAGACTAAAACGGGGATAACAGTGTATCTGCCTATGCCGATTGCCAGTTTTTCAAGCCACGCGAGAGACTGAAAGACAGTTTCATTATCCGGCAGAAGAAAACCGATCACCATTCCCAAAATGGAGCCGATTAAAAATTTTATCCATACTTTCATGATAATAGAATACCGAATTTATCCGAATTAGCCTAGCTTGATTATACGTGATGTTGTTAAGATTTCATGCCCCGCCGATGCTTCGGTTATTAGAACGTCGTTTTCAAGGCGGCAGCCGCCAAGCACGGGGTCGTACAAGCCAGGTTCAATTGTGAAGATCATTCCGGGTTCTAAAACCCATTCATTATCGCTTGAGTTTCTAACCAGAGGGTATTCGTGTTCCTGAAGTCCTAAACCGTGTCCGAGTCCGTGAGGCATTTTCTTTTTCGATTTGGAAAAAAGGGTATCAACCGCCGCTGCTATGTCTCTTGTGCGCGTTCCGTTATGCGCCATAGAAATCGCGAGTTTTGCGGCTTTTTCCACAAGGCTTACGAGCTTTTCCTGCTTCGCGTCAAGATCGCGGGCAAAGGTGAGGGTTACATCGGTGCAGTAGCCGCCGAGTTTTACCCCGAAATCCAGAATGGAAAGTCCCTGCGCGCCAAACGGGGCATAAGTCCACGAGGGAAACGCGTGGATCGCGAAACTTCTTTCAGGGCCAGCGGCGAGCGTTTCAAAACTTGTGCCTTCGCAGCCGGCTTTTCGCGCCTGCGCCTGAATGAACAATGCCGCGTCGGCCTCTGTTTTTATTTTTTCTGAAATTACATTTTTTTCCAGAGTATCAATTAATTCGTTTGTGATATTCGCGGCTTTTTTTATAACGGCGATTTCTTCTTCGTCTTTTACAGCGCGCAGTCTTCTAAGTTCTGAAGCCGCGCCGCTCTCTCTGCAAAGAATGTCAAAATCTGTAAGTTCTCCTACATAGTCAAGAAAGACAGGGTAGGGCGTTACGCTTGGTATTTCGATTCGTGAACCGGCAGGGATACTCAATTTTTTCGCAATCGCGCTAATCGCCTTACCTGGCTTTCGATCAAAATCATTGTATGAAGCGACTAAAGCGGACGACTGCGCGGCATAGAGTTTGGCAAGGTTTACATCCCACGCGACAAGTATTGCCCGCGGTTCTGTGATTGAAAGAAAAAGCAGCGCGTCTCCGGGATGACCTGTAAGCCAGCGGATATTTTGATCCCGCCTTGACTCGCAGTCTTCCAGCATAACGAGAGCTATACCCTCCTGAATCATCCAGTTGTAAAAATTTTCAAGGCGCCTTGAAAAGACAGAGGAGTATTTTTCCAAAATGTGTTACCGTTTTTCTTTCACCTTTTCTTTTTCTTTGGTTATTTTCGTATCGAGTTTATCCATCATTTTGTCAATTGCCTTGGTTAACTCAAAATCTTCTTCCTCTACGTGGATAGAAACGCCCCAGCGGAAATTTACCGTGGCTTCAACATTAAAATCTTTTTCTTTTTTAATTGTAATAAGAAGATCTACGATCATATTTTCTGCGTTGCGAATCCTTTCGATTTTTTTATTGAGATACTCTCTGCCGTCATCATGTAATGAAAAATGCACCGCCTTAATGTCTAAGTTCATTCTTAACCTCCCAAATTAATTTAATTGCTACAACCTTCGGTTGTTACAGCCTCCGGCTGTATGAAGAGCCCATATCCAGTTCTTTCCTATATTTTGCCACAGTTCTGCGCGCTAGCGCAATTCCCTTTTGGCTTAAAATGCCGGAAATCTCCTGATCTGACAAAATTCGATTTTCTGCAGCGACTATTTCTTTTATTATCTCTTTTACGCTTTCTTTGGAAAATTGCGACCTGTTCGAACCTGATCCGCTTATGGAATTGGTGAAAAAATACCGAATTTCAAAAATTCCCCATTCTGTCTGCATATATTTGCCGTTTGCGGTGCGGGAAACTGTCGTTTCATGTATATCGAGTTCTTTTGCGATGTCTCCCAGAGTAAGCGGAGCAAGCGATTTCGGACCGTTAATAAAAAAAGCCCTTTGAAATTCAAGGATGGCGTTTGCGACGCGGATCAATGTCTGGCTGCGCTGGCTTAAATGACTTATAAAAAGCTTGGCTTCCCTTATATTCTCGCGCGCAAAGTCTCTTGCCGCTCTGTCTTTTGAATCGCCGAATTTTTCAAAGTTACTGTTTATTCCCAGAACAGGAAACGCCTCATCGTTCAGATTGATGTTGAATTGCTCATTGTCTCTTGTAACTTTAATGTCCGGAACAACGTAGCGAACCTGCGACATTGACGCGAAAGCTCTTCCCGGGAACGGCGAAAGCGTTTTTATATAATCGCAGAGAACGCGGGTGTCTTCTTCGTCAAGATCGATTTTTTTCGCGAGAGATGAATATTTTTCGCGTTCTATCAAATCGAGGTTGTCTAATAATATATCGATATCCGGTATTTCGGATTGAATGCCGTTTGAAAGCGCGATCTGAACGGCAAGCGATTCTCGGTAATCTTTTGTGCAGCATCCGGCAGGTTCAAGCCCTTGAACCAGTTTCATCGCCTCTGCAAGACGCGGTTTAGGTTCACTGTACAGCGTGTTGGGATTCTCCTTGTGAAAACCATTGTCGTCAAGATTTTGAATTAAAGTTTCTGCAAGAGATCTTAATTCTTTACAAACAGGTTCCAGCTGAAGCTGGCGTAAAAGATTTTCCTGAAGAGTTTCCGGGCGCGTAAGCACGCCTTCGATAAAACGCCTGTGTTCTTCCGAAGCTTTAGCGCTGCCTCTGCGTCCCGGATCTGATGTTGTTTCAAAGTATTCGTATTTTTCGCTTCCCTTGGTTTCAGATTCATCGAGCGGAACAGTGCTTTTATCTTCGATTAATTCCAAAGCGGGGTTGCGTTCAAGTTCTTCTTCAATTCTTTCCCGCAGTTCCGCGATTGGCAGTTCCATCAATTTGATGGACTGTAACATCTGCGGATTCATTTTGAGGCGCTGTTCTTGTATAAAAGACGGGCGCTGAAGCTGCATTTACTGATTATAGTCTTTTTTTGCGAATTTCGCTACAATGTTTAATCATGAATAAACTAGGTATAGAAGTTCCGTCGATATTATTACCAAGAAGCGGTAATTTATCAAAGTGGCCGGTGATTGCCTGCGATCAATTTACACAGGACAGGGATTATTGGGAAAAGGTAAAAACTGCTGCCGCCGGCGTTCCTTCAACTTTGAATTTGATTTTCCCCGAAGTGTTTTTAGCCGACGATGACGCTTCTAAACGAATCGAAGATATCCAATGCGCTATGAAAAATTATTTACAAAGCGGCGTTTTCGCGGAAGCGAAACATGGGTTTATTTATATTGAAAGAGACACGCCTTATCAGAAAAAAAGGCGCGGTCTTATCGCTGTTTTAGATCTTGAGCAGTACGACTGGCATCCTGAAGCGCGGCCTTTAATCCGCTGTACGGAAGGCACTGTTCCCGAACGCCTGCCGCCACGGATGGACATCCGCCGCGGCGCTCCGCTTGAACTTCCGCACGTGCTTGTGCTTATTGATGACGATACAAACAGCCTTTTACCTGCTCTTGGAGAAAAAGTTAAGAGAACGTCCCCTGTCTACGATACGCCTTTAATGATGGATTCAGGCCATGTTACAGGCTGGCTTGCGGATCAGGAAAGCGATATCGCTTTTGTTAATGAAAAACTTGAAGATCTTTACAACCGTTCCGTAAACCGTTACTCAGTCAGCGGCGGAAAACCTTTTCTGTATGCTGTCGGCGACGGCAACCATTCGCTGGCTACGGCGTTGGGCATTTGGAACGAGCTGAAAAAAAACGGCGCGAAGCCGTCCCACCCTTGCAGATACGCCCTTGTAGAAATCGAAAATATCTATGATTCGGCGATTGAATTTGAACCGATTCACCGCGTTGTTTTCGATATTAATTTTGATGATGCGGTTTCATTGCTTTCAAAACTGCCGGATTATTCCTGCCGCAAAATTGAAAGCGCGGATGAGCTGACGCGTCTTTGCAAAAATAATTCCGCCGCCAATTGCTTTGGTATCATCTCTCAAGGGCGTTATGCGCTAATTGAAACTTCAGCGGCGGGGATTGCGACTGCGTGCCTGCAGCCGCTGTTGGATAATTTTGCGAAAGACAATCCGCAGCTAATAGATTATATTCATGACGAAGAAGAGGTTTTCCGTCTTGCCGAAAATAAAAGTAAGCTGGCGGCAGGTATTCTGCTTCCGCCTGTGCAGAAGTCGGGGCTTTTTGAAACTGTGGCGCGTATAGGTCCGCTTCCAAGGAAAAGTTTTTCGATGGGGCATTCTGCGGAAAAACGGTTTTATTTGGAATGCAGAGCGTTAATATCATGACTTTAATCTAAAATACCGGAAAAAAATTGATTTTTATGCAAAATTCTGATATAATACCTGTATGAATCATCTGTGTATTAAAAGCGTTTTACTTGCGCTTTTCCTTATATTAATTTCATTAAACGCCGTTTATGCTCAACGGGTTCCTTCCATTGGAGTGGTTTTTGAAGCGTCGGGCACCGGAGTTACTGCCGCTGATATTAATAATATTACTAATAAAATTGTCACCGAATTAAAATCATGGGGTACTCTAAATGCCGCGCAGGGTGAAACAGGAGCCGAGTATATTATCCAGGGTAATCTTTCTATACAGAACGGCAATTTTATCGCGTCGGCTGTTACTGTAAACGCCTCTTCCAAGCAACAGTTAAATGAGTATCAGGAAAGGGGCAGGACTTTAAATGATATTTCTATTACAGGGTTTTGTTCAAGCGCCGTTGACAGGATACCGCTGCCTAATTATCTTCTTGGCACATGGCGGTCTACAGTTAATATGCCTGACGGCCCTGTTGTTTGTATAATCGAATTCGGCACAGGCAGGAAGGCTGCGGTCGAAAGGTATGACACATGGGAACACAAGCGGAATAATGCTCTGCGCTACGAAGGATACGGCGCCGGAAGTTATACTTATATAGGTTACGCTAACAGGCAGATTACCGTGAACGCGAAACAAGTTCGCATAGACGCGGTGTTCAGCGTAAATCTTGATCTCGAAGAAACTTTGCCTGAGCAGACTAATGTAAATACAGGCGGACTTGCCATTATTTTTAACGGCGATAAAACATCATTTGAAATTCAAAACGGTTCGCTTTTATGCGGAAGGAATCACGACGGACCTTCGGTTTATCCGTCTGCTGTTATTGGATTTACGCAGTTTGTGAAGATTCGTTAAGGATGGATGTAAAGGTATGAAGTTCTACAGATTGTTTTCTTTGCAGATAACAATATTTTTTCTCTTTGCCTTAAACAGTCTAGCCGCGCAGCAGAGAGTAGATATCCAAAAAGCCGTTATCAGCGCGGCTCCGTTATGGGAAACGCGAATCGGCGACACGATAAAGGCAAAACCTCATCTGCAGGCAAGCTCTGTTGTTCTTGTCGGCGATAACGGCAGCGTAAGATCGTTTTTTATGAGCAGCACCCCTCTTTGGAATTTCGACGCGAAGGGAACCGCTGTTCCGTATATTGCCCGTTCATACGAAGCCGCGACATATGTTTGCAATACGGAAGGCGTAACCATGGCGATAAACCGCGTCGGCAGGGAGCTGTGGCGGCTGAAACTGGAAAGACCTATAACTCATCCGCCTGTTGTAGGATGGGACGGCAGGGTTTTTTTACCTATTAATTCGATCATGACATGCAGAACCGCCTCTGGGCATGCGTTATGGACAATCGATTTAGAAAGTCCGATTGCCTTCGCTCCTGTTCTTGATAAAACGGGAAGCGCGGCTGCGGTATTGCAAAACAATGATTTTGTTAAAATAAATCAATTTGGCGTTGTCGAGCGGCTTAGACTAACAAGGCCGCCTGTTCTTATCGCCCCTTTAAACGAGGGGGTTTTGCAAAGTTATGTGCTGCAGTATCAGAACGGTGACATGGAAAAAATTACTTTTAACGAAGCCGCGAGAGAGGGGAACAGGCTTTTTAAATCAAGCTTCAGAACTCTTCCGGCGCCGCCTGTAGCCACTGCTGCTCTTGACGCCAAGTTTGTCGTAACGCTCAGAGACGGAAGAACTCTTTGCATGGATTCAGGCGGCAACACTCTCTGGACAAGGGACAGTCATGAAGCCGCAGCCGAGAAAGGTTCCGGCAATATAGCGATAGGTCAGGCGGAAATGGTGTTTGACGAGCGCGGCGTTTACACAGTCACCTTGCGGGGCGTAAGCGCGTTTACCGCGGAAGGAAGACGCCGCTTTGTTCACAAATTAAGCGTTGAATGTTCGGGTGTTCCTGCTATAAGCGATGAAGGTTTGCTTTATGCCTGCGGAAAGGACAACATACTAAGGGTTTATAAAATTGACGCAAAGCCGCGCACAGTTATTGCCCACCGGTTTTACGGCCCTGAGCCGGAAGGTAATTATGGAATGGGCAAACCTCCTCCCTCTCCGTGGACAGGGCAGAATAACCGTTATCATGATGTTGAACAGGACAGAGTTTACGAAGAAATATCCGCTGTTATCAGAAGCGGACAGATTGGAAAGAACGAGCCTGTATATGTCGCGTACATGATGGAGATGATTGGCTTCTTCATCGGCAGCCCGCAGGTGTCAGCTGTCCGCCCTTCCGTTAAACCCGCGCAGCGTATAAGGCTTATCAGCCTTTTGGCGCATGTAGGATCCAGGGAAACGATACCCTTCCTTTGGAATATTTTTGACAAAGACCCTGAACCTGCTGTTCGCAGGGCATGCGCCGACGCTATCGGCATTATCGGCGTTGATCCAACCGGAAGGTCTTTTTATTCGTATCATTATTTACTAACGCCGAATAATCCCAACATCGACCCTCAGCTTGTGTTAGCAGCTACTTCGTCAATCGCGAGGCTTTGCCGTTTCTCAGGTCCTCCTCTTGCGCCGGAAGGGATAAATGTTTTACAGTATTTCTTAAATTTACATTCATTGCCGAATGTTGTTAAAGCTCAGATACGCAGCGAGCTTGACGGGCTTTTTAAAGAAGGTTTGGACAAAGTAATTCAATAATTACCTGTTTTGAAGAGTTCTTACAGATGTTCCCAGAGACGCAGCGGTCTCAAAGTCTGCCGCCGCGCTTTCCTTGTTTCCCAATATTTGGAATATATTTCCCCTGCTTGTGTATGCCGCGGCATATGAGGGGTTTATCGAAAGGCATCTGTTTAAATCTGCGAGCGCTCTGTCAAATTCTCGTTTGCTGTACCACGCATTTCCGCGGTTATGCCACGCGAGCGCGTAATCATTTCTTAAACGTATTGCTTCGGAAAAATCCCTTATCGCCTTGTCGTCGTCTTCAAGTGCGTACCATGCGCTGCCTCTCCTGTTCCAAATCACCGCGTTAGACGGTTCAATTGCGATAATTGCGCCGCAGTCTTCGATTGTTTTTACATATTCCCTCGCCTGATAATACGCGTGAGAACGGTTTACAAGCGCGTCAATATAATTTTTATTAATCGCGATCGCGCGTGAATAATCTTCGATGGCAAGAGAGAGCTCTCCGCGCTCGGATCTCGCAAAGCCTCTGTAATTGTATAGTTCCGCCTTGCTGTTGTTTATTCTTATTGCGCGGGTGTAATCGTCTGCAGCACGTATATAATCGCGTTTTTTCATCCATGCGTTTGCGCGTGATATATAACTTTCGAGGAATTCGCTGTTGCGGTATATCGACATGTTGTATTCCTGAATCGCCTTATCTATGTTTCCTTCCCGGTAAAATTGTTCTCCGGCAAAGTATGAGATTAAATAAGGATCGGCTCCCATCTGCCTTAAAACATCAAGATCCGGATTTTCATAATTGACAGGATCAATTTCTGATACTAAAACTCCCATGCCGCGGAGTCTGCTTAAATCGCTGATGGATGACAGCGGCCGCTGAACCTGATACGAAACAAGGGGAGCTGCATCTTGCGGCTCTTCTGTTATTTCTTCTTCAGGTTCCGGATCTTCTGTCTCGATTATACGGGTTTCTTCGATTGTTTCCTTACTGCTGTTACAGGTAAATAAAATGACGCATAACAAAGCGATTAATAAAAGCGCTGCCGCTCCCGATATTACAAGGATTAACTCCCTTCTATTCAACGCTGTCTCCGGACTCTGACGCCGGTTCGCCGTTTTCTGCGGCGGCGGCAGGCGCGGGCGGCGGTACTTCCGCTCTGTAAATTAACCTGATATTCTCCGTTGTTGTGCGGTGCCTGAGTTTTACAATAAGTATTTGATCCTCAGGATAATATACCCAGCCGGATGAATCATAACGCTCAAACTGGTTGTCCGATCTCCAGTCCATTCCATGAATTTGAATTCTTAAAAACGGCCGCACTCCGCGGACGATCATGTGATGCGCCATGTTGGGAAAAAATGATACAGAAATATTAAAATTTCCGTCTGCGTTGAAATACGCCCTGAGCGTTTGTGAAACAGTCCATGTCCAGTGCCCTGAATCTGTAAGCCACACAGCTCTTGGATAATAATCAACAGGTTTAAGAATGTTGTGAAGTTTTCCCGCATTTCCGCTTGAAATAGCCGATAACACAAGAGATCTTCCAACTCCCGACCATTCTTCATTCTGAGCCGCGTCCGCCCAATAGATAAGAGCTTTGCCAAGCCTCATGCTGTATTCGGAATTAGTGCTTCCGGGGTTTGATGCATAAACGGCGTCATTCTCCGCGTCGCGGTTTAAAATTTCAGATATTAAAAGAAGGATTTGCTCTGATAAATGCCCTATAGGATTGCTTGCCTCCGGACGCCAGCGTCTCATGTCATAATAAAACTCAAGAAGACCGGCGCAGTACTCAGGGACAATCATTTCCGCAGTTGCGTTATTTACCATTGCGATTACCTCGTTTGCCTGGACAACGCTGCTTCTTGTTAAAAGGAAATCAAGGATATGTTCTTCTTTAATAACGCTGAGCGATCTTTCTCTTATCAATCTGTTTACAAGATTTGTCCTTTCGTTCTCCGCCGCGGAAAATGAATTGTGGGCGACTAACATGCCGCCTGCAAATACCGAAGATCTGTAAGTTTGCACAGAGCTGTTTGAAAAATTGCCTGTGATTGCCGCCGATGCCGCAGGATAATTTCCTCTTGCAAGAGCCTGAGAGCCGTATGCGATTACATCTTCTTCATTTGAGAGATTTGCGGCATTTTGATTCCATTGGATATAATTTGTATCCTGCCAGTTTCTGAGGATGCTCGCATAGTTCGGAACGGAGGATATTATATAATCCGCGGGATCAAACGCTCTTTGTTTTCCTCTGGACCGGTAAGTGATAAATGTACTGTCTCTGGAGAGGGTAAGATGTCCGTTTTCAAGTTCCTGCCCAAGACTGCTGAACACATATCTGGAACCAGAGTACAAAATGCCAAGCTGCCCGGAGTCTCTTACAAGCGACGACCGCCGCGGAACAATCGGTATAATGATGTCAGAAATATTTCCGGCAAACTCCGCGGTGATCTGCAGCTCTTGCCCTCTTGCCGATTCAATTGAACTGAATGTAAGCTCTGTTCCGCCGGGAAGGATGAAATGCGCGCTGTTGTCGGTAAGGAACATTAATTCCGGATTTACAGGTAAACTGCTGTTGTTGGTTCCTGTAAGAGTCAATCCTTTTCCGCGTTCTTCTTTTAGACTGAACTCAAGCCCGCCGTAAAAAATCTTTATGCCGCCTGTTATTTCCTGTGAATCTTCAGCCAAGTAGCGGCCTTTTATATTCATCGATCCGGCGGATATTGAAAAATTACCCATATTGGAAAATTGCATAATCACAATGAGACAAAAAACTAAAAAATACAGAGCGGCAAGGCCTACAATGCGCGACGCTAATGGTTTTCTCATGGTAATTTATCAACCCCTTAATTTCGGCTGTTATTCAATATAATATTTGATGTAACTTGCCGACTTTTTGATTATTGTATACTATATACTAGCATGAAAATTAAGTTCATTGGAAGCGTTTTAGCGCTGTTCCTGATTTTTTCTTCTCCATCGGCAGTTTTCGCCCAGGATAACGATGTTCAGGCAATTTTGACTGAAGTAGCCGGACATCTTGCGCGAAGGGATTATACATCCGCTCTGGAATTGTTTAATAAGCTGCCTAAGGAAGAAGCAGAGAAGACCGAAATCAAAATTATGCAGGCCTCGATTTGCAATTCCGCCGGTAAAACCGCGGACGCGAAGCGTATCGCGAACGCTATTATCGCTTCGGATAATAATAATACTGATGCTCTTATGCTGCTTGCGGACGCTGCCGCGATTGAAGGGAAGGAAAGAGATAGACGCGGTTTTCTGGACAGAATTATCAGGATTGACGCAAACCATGTAAGAGCTTTAATCGATTTAGGCAATATTAATCTTGGAAGTCAAAACCTTCGTTCCGCCGCGGGTTATTTTGACAGAGCTCTCGCCGCGGACGCTGATAACGGGGAAGCGCTTGTAAGCCGCGCGGCTGTGCATCGTTACGCAAGGGAAGCAAGAAGCGCCGAAAGACTTTTAAACCGCGCCGTGTCATTATATCCCGGTTGGGCAAGACCGCTGCATGAAAGGGCAAGGCTATACAAGGGAGCGGGTTACAATAACGACGCGCTTAAGGATTTAACGGCGGCTCTAAAACTTGAACCGGATAATTACTGGATGCTTGTAGATCGCGGAGAGATCTACATGGAGAGCAGTCAAAAAGAGGAAGCGCTTGCAGATTTTAACCGCGCTATTCAATCGGATCCAAATGTTTTTATGGCATATGTTTACAGCGCCGCGCTGAAGGATGAGGCAGGCGATTACGCAGGCGCGGAAAAAGATTATGCCATTCTGGCTAAATTAAAACCCGATTATTATTTCGCTTTTGAAGCGCTCGGCGTTCTTAGAATGAGAAAAAAACAATGGGCTTCGGCAAGAGACGCATTCCTGGAAGCGTATAAACAGGCGCCCAAAGAATTTAACTACGCATTGCTTGCCGCCGTAAACTGGATGCGCGCAGGAAGGCAGACAGATCCGAAACAATTTCTGGCTCAAGTGCTGCGTACCGCTCCGCGAGACTCGGTTGAGTATTCAATGCTGCGTCTTTATCACGATCTTTCCGGCGATTCTACAGTAACAATAAACGTAGAAAGCGAAAAAAATATTTATAAAAAATCCCAGATGCTTTTTTATCTTGCCTCTTTTTATGATATAAGGGGAAATAAAAATCTAGCGGACAGATATTATTTAATGGCTAAGGATTTAAACGCGCCGGGAACTATAGAATGGCAGTTAAATGAGATGATGCTTAAAGAACGCGGATTAGGCATAAAGGCAGAAAAATGAACAGCAATACAACAACAATCTCTCTTAACGGGAGAGAATTTAAATTAATCGGAACTGCGCATGTTTCGCGTGAAAGCATCGAAGAAGTGCGCAGTATTATCTGCGAAGAAAAGCCCGACATGGTCTGCGTTGAACTCGATCAGGGACGGTATAATTCGATCACTCAATCTGACAATTGGGAAAAACTCGATCTTGCAAAAGTTTTTAAAGAGGGCAAAGGTTTTTTGCTGATAGCAAACCTTGTTCTCGCGAGTTTCCAGCGCCGTCTGGGAAACGAGCTGGGCGTAAAACCCGGCGAAGAAATGAAAACAGCGGTTGAGGCCGCAAAAGAAATAGGAGTTCCCAACAGCCTTTGCGATCGTGAGGTGCATACAACATTACGGCGCGCATGGGCAAAATGCGGTTTTTGGAGCAAATGCAAATTGTTGGCGTCGCTTTTGGCATCCGCATTTACGACAGAAAAATTAAACGAGCAGGAAATAGAAAATCTGAAAGACAAAAACGAACTGGACGGTATGATGGGAGAGCTTGCACAATACCTTCCGGCTGTTAAAACAGTTTTAATTGACGAGCGCGACCGCTACCTTGCGTCAAAAATTTGGACATCCACTCCGCCGGAAGACAGCGCGCCGAAAAAAATCGCAGCCGTTGTCGGCGCAGGGCACATGAAGGGAATGATTTCCCATTTGGAAAAATTAGCATCAGGCGAGGAGACGGCAGATGTAGAAGAGCTGGATCAAATCCCCAAGCCAAGTTTTCTTTCAAGAGCGGCAGGGCTTATCATACCAATAGCAATTGTCGCTCTTATCGCGGCCGGATTTATCGGCAAGGGCGCAGATGTCGGTCTTGAAATGGTTATCAGATGGGTGCTGTGGAACGGCTCTCTTGCCGCGCTTGGTTCTCTTATCGCGCTGGCGCATCCTCTTGCGATCCTTGTTTCGTTTTTGGGCGCTCCAATTGCGACGCTTAATCCCTTTATAGGTATTGGTTTATTATCCGGGCTTGTTCAAATTGCATTTCGCAAGCCGCGCGTTTCAGATGTTCAAAACCTTACCGAAGACGCAACAAGCCTTAAAGGCATCTACCGAAACAGGATAACAAAAGCCCTGCTTGTATTTTTCCTTTCCAGTTTCGGCGGCATGATTGGAAACTTCATTTCGTTCCCGGCGATTGCGGGACTGCTTGCGAATTAGGGTTAGTGGGGTAAGTGGAGGAAGATAATGAAAAAACCGATTCAATTTATAATTTTAACTTGTTTAGTAAGCTGGGCTATCGCAGGAACTGCTATTTTTCTTGGCATACGCGATACAACTAAGATTAGTTATGTGATTTTCGGCGCGTGTTATATGCTGCTGCCTGCGATTTGTTCCATAATACTTCAGTTGATACACAAGGAAAAACCATTCAGCAATTTAAATATATCATTTCGTTTAAACTGGTGGTTTCTTGTTGCGGGAATTGTTCCTGTAATTTTATCTTTTACGGCAATGGGGGTAAGTTTATTCTTTCCGAATGTTTCATTTTCTTCAAATTACGAAGGCGTATTGAAATATATACCTGAAGATCAAATGGATCTTGCTGTTGAGCAATTATCAAGATTTCCGCCCATTATTTTCGTTTTACTCCAGGTTGTGCAGGCGATAATTGCCGGCTACACGATAAACGCCGTTTTCGCATTCGGCGAAGAACTTGGCTGGAGAGGCTATCTGCTAAAAGCGTTTCAAGGTAAAAAATTTCTGCTTGTTTCTTTGATCACAGGCGCAGTGTGGGGCGTATGGCATTTCCCGCTTATTTTAATCGGCCACAATTATCCGCAGCACCCGATAGCCGGAGTCGCAATGATGGTAATATTCTGCATCCTGCTTTCCCCCATGATGGCTTACATTGTAATAAAATCAAAATCCGTTATTACAGCAGCCATTTTTCATGGATGTATAAACGCAATAGCCGGAATTAGCTTGTTATTCCTTGTCGGCGGCAACGACCTTACAAATGGAATGACAGGCGCGGCAGGTTTTATTACGCTTTTACTGGGAGATATCGCGTTTTACCTTTACGACAGGTTTATTACGAAGGAGAATATTATTACAAAAGTAATCGGAGATTGATAGGAACATGGATACCCAATACGCGATGATTGTAAATACATGTCCTAACGAAGAGACGGCAAAAAAAATCGCAAATCTTCTTTTGGAAAAGAAACTTGCCGCCTGTATCCAGCTTTTCCCCATTAACAGTTTTTATTCATGGAAAGGCGAAATATGCAACGACAACGAGATTATCCTTTTTATAAAATGCAGACAAAACTTCTACGCCGCGATTGAAGAAGAGATTATTGCAAATCATCCTTACGAAGTGCCGGAGATTATCATGCTGCCTGTTATTGGCGGTTTTAATAAGTATCTGGGTTGGATTGATGAAGTTAGTGGGGGAGATTGATTTTTTCATATCCTATTTCGTCTCCGGGGAACAACTAACAGTTACTCTCCAATCTCCCCTTCGCAATCTCACAAAACCCCTCATCAATCTCAACCCCGATAAAAGCTCTTTCGCCGATACATTTGCACGCGGCGCCTGTGGTGCCGCTTCCGCAGAATGGGTCTAGAACAACATCGCCTTTGTTGGTGGAAGAGAGAACTATACGTTTTAATAAATCCAGCGGCTTTTGGGTCGGGTGTTTGCCATGTTCTTTTTCGGCGTTTTTCGGTGACGGGATTGACCAGACGGAGCGCATTTGGGTGTTTTCGTTTTTTAATTTATCTTCAGGGAAGAGACCGTTTTTCATTTCTTCGTAGTTGAAAGTGTGTTTGGCGTTTTTGTCTTTGCGCGCCCACAGGATTGTTTCGTGAGACGCGGTGAATAAACGGCAGCTTAAATTCGGGGAGGCGTTTGGTTTGAACCATGCGATGTCGTTTAATATATGGAAATCGTTTTTTTGCAGGAGATATCCGCATTGATAGATACTGTGATATGTCCCTGAAATCCAGATTGTGCCTTCAGGTTTTAAAACGCGGCGGCAGGCTGTGATCCACTCGTTATGAAAAATCGTGTCTTCTTCAAAACCGGCGCTTTTGTCCCATTCACCTTTATTTACTTTCGCCATTTTTCCATTTTTACAGGTGAATCCGTTGTTAGATAACATGTACGGCGGATCTGCGAAAATCATGTCGATGGAATTTTCCGCAATGGATGCGAGTACTTCAAGGCAGTCCGCGTTGTAGAGTGTTATGCTGCCGTTTTGGTAATAAGGCTTCAAATTTTAACCCTCGATTAACTCTGTTTTTTGCCCTGTCAGTTTACCTACCTGATCATTTAATTTTTCCGCTGTTTTTGTCGTGTCGGTGTATTTATTAATTGCACTTGTAAGGTGTTTGCCTACAAGGCTGTACTCGGTAAAGAATTTGCCAAACTTATCCTGAACCTGCGATATTTCTCCAAGGATTGTTTTTGCTTCCTGCTCAATGCTTAGGCCTTTTAGTCCGTATAAAATCGCCATCAGATAAGCGTAAAAACAATTAGGTGAAACAGGTATTACGCGTTTTTCCTGTGCGTAATGCAGGATTTCAAAATCTTTATTTGTAAATGAATCATTAATGATTGTCTCATAGTAAACATTTTCTGCGGGGATATACATGATGGCAAAATCAAAAGTTTTTTCGGCAGGGTTAATATATTTGGTTGCTATTTCATCAATTCGTTTTTTAACGCTTGTAACAAATTCTTTTTTAAAATTTTTCTTGTCTTCGTCATTTTCGGCTTTTATAAATCTTTGAAAACTTTCAAGGGGGAATTTTGAATCAACAGGAACCAGATTCCCGTCCAGTTTGATTACCGCGTCAACCTGAGTGCCGTTTTTAAAACT
>WQRN01000012.1 GCA_009786715.1 Treponema sp. | reverse complement strand
GAATATAAACGTCTGGAAAACAAGCTAGTCCAAAGGGTGAAAAACTCCGCAAACGCGACTGCTGGTTTTATCGGTGGCTTTTTTAAAGCCGTTGGCAGGTTTCTTACAAGGCGTTATACTCTGGTGTTTGTCCCGCATTCCGAAAAGAAGGTTTACAACCTTCATGTCACAATTCTCTCAATTTGCTGCTTTTTACTGGTAGTTTTCGGCATTTTGGGCGCTTTTTTCTGGTACGGGGCGTCTTACAGCAGCACAATGTACACGATGGCGAACAAGGACGGTATCTTAAAAAATACTCAGGCCTCTCTTGATCAGTTACGTGATGAAACAGCCCTCCTTCTGCGCGAAGCCCGCAACTTTGAAAGCGCTCTTTCCGGCGTTCTTACCGCTCTTGGAATCGGCGGAAACAACACTCTTTCACAAAATACTTCAGGTGATTTAAGTTCATTTTTGGGAATCAGAGATACATCACAGGGTCTTGTCCAGGAAGTTGATGATATTAAACGCCTTTCAGCTTATCTTTCAGAAGCCAGAGTGCCTATTATGGAACTTGGCGCCCTCATGGATTCACAAAGCGCTCTTTTAACTGAAATCCCGAGTATTTGGCCGGTAAGAGGCGGAATCGGTCACATTACAATGTTCTTTGGTCAGAATATCCATCCGATTCACGGTCAATATTACATTCACAGAGGTATTGATATCGCGACCTACCGTTCAGGCGATCCTATTGTCGCTACTGCGGACGGACAGGTGGTCACTGTTGAGTATACTTACGATTACGGCAATTTTGTCATTATCAGGCATAAACACGGTTATTACACTCGTTATGCGCATATGTCACGTTTTAACGCGCAAGTTGGACAGCGTATTCAGCAGGGTGAAGTTATCGGTTATATCGGAAACACCGGTATTTCAACCGGTCCGCACCTCCATTATGAAGTTCACATCGGTTCCGATGTTGTAGATCCTTACAGATACATTACCATTCGCAATAGTTTATCCAGACAAGGCCGCTAACGCGGGGTTTGTGATGGCTCAGGACAGAAACAGCGACTATTCCATTAACACAATTATTGGTCCCAATACAAGTCTCTCCGGAGATATTGAAACCGGCGGCTTTACGCGCATCGACGGCAGTATCCGCGGCGATGTCCGGGCTTTAGGCAGGGTGGTTATAGGTGAACGCGCCAGAATGAAAGGTAATGTTTCCGGCACTAATATCACAATCGGCGGAGTCGTTTACGGCAACATTATTTCAGACGGGCATCTTGTAATTCTTTCAACCGCCATAATTATCGGTGATATTATTACTCGCCGCATTCAGGCGGATGACGGCTGTTTTATCAACGGAAAGGTAGCGGTCTGTTCCAGCGATGAACGCTGGACAAAGACGATCTCAGAGCACCGCGACGCGCAGGGTATTAAATCAGCTCTGCCTGTTTTCCAAAAGACTTATGGCTAAAGTAGACGGGACTGATCCTTCTCTCTACATGAATCCGTCCCTTTATAAGCAGGTTAGTGAAGAAAAGAAAACCAAAGGGACGCGCAGGGGAGAGCGGACGGAATTCTCCAGTGTTTTTAACGATCTTCGCGGCGTTACCGCGGATAATATCGGCTCTTTAAAAAACCTTCCGCCGTCGGATGATTCTGTTAACCAGCTGATGGACGAAGTGCGCGATTCGGGTGACAAGCTAAAAAGCCGTCCTTTTCCCGAAGAGATAATGCGTTACAAGCAGGCGGTGCGTAATTTTATCAATTATGTGGTGCAAAACGCTTTTTCCAAGGAAACCGAAGCCGGTATTCAAAATAAATTTAAACCTGCTTTTAAGGGGCGCAGGGGCACTCCTGAAGCGCAGGATTACAAGGAATATGTTAAAATACAAGTGATAGATAGAAAACTGGAAGATTTGGCTGCAATGCTGCTTTCCAGTCAGGGACGGCAAATGGAGCTTGTTTCACGTCTTGAGGAGATCAAGGGTCTTTTGATAGACTTATTACAATAGGGTAAAATGGTGAGCGATTATAACGAATATGACAATATTGATGAAGATGATATTTCCGCTCTGGAAGACGATGGCAGGGAACAAGCGGTTATTACTGGAACCGCAGCAGGCGTTGAATCGATAGCTCCTGACACTCCCATTTACAGGCTTAGACTTATGTATTCGCAGGAAACATTTCTGGCTGTCTACCGTGAAGAAAATCTGACTCCTCAGTCAATGGTTATTGTGCCTACCCGCTACGGAAGGGATCTTGCGCAGGTTATCGGCTCTGTGCGCGGCAAGCTTCCCCCGGTTTCAGAGATCGCGTGGATTGTGCGTATCGCGTCCGCGGAAGATATGAACAAATCGCGCAATAATGTAAAACTTGAAACAGATGCGTTTGAAATCTGCAGGCAGAAAATCGCTAATCATAAACTTGAAATGAAACTCGTGCTTGTGCATTACCTTCTTGAAGAACCTAAAATTCTCTTTTTCTTTACCGCTGAAAACAGGGTAGACTTCCGCGAACTTGTAAAAGATTTGGTAAGCGTTTTTAAAATGCGCATAGAGCTGCGCCAAATCGGCGTTCGCGACGAAGCCAGAGTAACAGGCGGTCTTGGAGTCTGCGGAAGGGGTTACTGCTGCCACTGCGTTTCCGATAAATTAAAACCCGTTTCGATTAAAATGGCGAAGGATCAAAAGCTTTCGTTGAATTCCGTAAAAATTTCAGGCCCCTGCGGACGGCTTTTATGCTGCCTTTTTTACGAATACGGATTCTATTCGGAGCAGCAGCGCAATCTTCCGCAGGAAGGAATGCGTATTTCCCATAACGGCGAATCGTGGCGGATATCGGAAGTTAATCCAATCGCGTGCCAGATTAAACTTTCCCATGACGACGGCAGACAAGTGTCTTTTCCCGCATGCAAATTCGAAAAAATTGAAAATTACTGGAAAATTAAGAATTAAGAGGTATATTAATTGTTTAGCGTTTATTCTACTTTAAAAAGATTTTTACAAACAAGAGATGAATTATCCATTCGCAATATAAGACGTGATCTGTGGCCTCTTTTTCTTATTTTTCCTCTTTCTGTCATTTTAGGGGATTTTCGCTATTTTAATCTTCATATCGAATTTGCCGGATTACAATCTTACGAGCTGATGCTCTATCCGCTTGGACTTGGATGGCTTGTGCTTGCCTTTGTGCCGAAACGGGTTATTTTACCTCTTCTGCAAATAGCGGCAATTTGCTGTGCCGCTCTGCTTCCCTTTCAATTGCTGCTTACCGATGAAATGCCGAAACTTGCGGCATTTTTGGGTTTTCAGTTTCTTAACGGTATTTGCGCCGGCTGCGCTTTTTCATTTTTTTGTTTCAAGCTAAATAATGTAGAAAGACTTTTTGGCATGGCATTAATACTTTTCTATTACAGCCTTTACTATACAATCTACAGAGCCTATCCTGCTGTTCAGGTTGTTTATAAATTGTATGCCGGCATAGTCGTAATGGCGTTCTATCTTGTTCTGGTTTTCTTTTTAAGCCGCATTGCAAAAAAACCGGAATTTGAAAGCGGCGAAATTACAGAGACAGCGGAATTATCAAACGGCAAAGGCTCCATCGTAAAAATTGTAATAGGGCTTCATATCATTTATTACTCGATAATGTGCATGATCAATTACATTGAAAGCGTGGAAAATATAATTTTCAGTATGCCTTACGGGCTAGGTCAGCTTTCTTCTATTATGATGATCGTTTTAATAATGCTGGTAAGCAACCGTAACTCACTTTATATTTGGCTGATGTTCCTTGTCTTCTCGCTTTTAGGGTTAACAATAGTAGGTTATAATTCCGACGCTGCTCGTTTTTCCGGATCGCTGATATACGGCTTCGGGGACGGTTTAGGTTATATCATCATTTACTACCTGTGTTCGGGCGCTATTAAAAAAAGCGGCTCAATTAAAATGTACCGGCTTTTTTGCTTAATTTTATTTTTCGAATACTTTTTTGTATCCGGTATTCTGTCGCAGGCTTTTGACCGTTACGACGGATCAAAACATGCTATCGCTCTTAGTATTGTAGTTGTTCTAAGTTCATGCTGTTTCCTGATACTTCCTTATTTACAGAAAAAGCTGTTTGAAGCCGACTGGACGGACGGACTTCATTTAAAGGATATGGTTGAATATACGCAGGGGCTGGCGGATACGGATGTTATCAATATTAATGAACATCTTGATCTGACAGAAAGAGAGCACGAGGTTTTCACAATGCTGTTAAAAGGCATGGCGCCCAAGGAAATTGCTTTTACCTTAAAAGTCAGCTACCCTACGGTTAATTTTCATATCGCTAACCTGTACCGGAAACTGGGCATACGGAGCAGGGCGGAATTATTCGCCAAATATAAGAAATAATCTGTCATTTAGCCACCCAGAATAACCATACCTATTAAATTTTATAGGCAAAAAACAACCCAAAAACGGCAAACCTATTAGATTTAATAGGTAGTCAAACGACCAAAAATCATAAAAAAATGTTATTTATGAGTGTATCGCTTACAAAAAGGACAACAGATTATTCAAATGGAGGGTCTTTTTCTTTCAGTTTTTATTGTGATACCTGCGGCAATGAATGGAAAAGTCTCACTTTTCCGTTTGAATCAGGCGGTTTTACGGCGATTGAAAGCGAGGAAGTTAGGCAGCTAATTTGGGCGCAGGAACATAAGGCCGCGTTCGATAAAGCCAACCTGGAGGCGCATTTCCATTTTAGTTTCTGTTCAAAATGCGGCAAATGGGTTTGCGATGATTGTTTTAATTTTTGGGGGAATAATAAAAACGGTATATGCAAAAAATGCGCAGGAGTTTGATGACCTGCTTAACTCACTATTGAGTTAATTATATCTTGCGTCGCGAGATTTGAGAAAAATTTAGGAGATGAAAAATGAAATTAGCAAAAGGAAAGATAATCGCGTTAATAATAATTGCTGTTATCGCAATTGCCTCGGCAGCCGGATGTTCTTCAGGACCGAAAGCAAAGGTTGTGGAACTGGAAAACAAAGGGACATTGACGGGCATATCTGCTCCCGATTGGATTAAAGTTTATACCGCGCATGGTATTTCCAAAGTGCAAGCCGCGTCTGAGTTTAAAGAAAAATATTGCATCATCGGCGAGGAAAGCGGCTTGAACAGGCAATTTGTTCTCGCATGGGCGGACAGCTTCAGCGCGCAGCAGAGAATCGGCGCGATGCTCAGGACCAACATTGCCAGCGAGTATCAGGCAAGAGTACAGGGAAGAGCGCAGACCACAGGCGGAGCGAATTCGACACAGGCAGCCGGCGGGGGATCGGGCGATTACACACAGCAGATTGACAGCATTATTAACTCGGTTGTGAATGTCAGCTACTCGGGAGCGCAGAGGGAAGCCGATTGGTGGAGCCTTCGCAGAAGGTATGATCCCGATCAGAAAGACGTTTTCAGCGATGAGTACACAGCTTATGTTCTTTACACAGTTCCTAAAGGCGAATTGAACAAGCAAATAGCGTATGCGCTGGAAACTTCCGTTAAGGCGGATTCCGCGTTATACCAAATAACTATCGACATGGCGAAGGAGATACTGCAGAACGGCATGGCGAAGTGGGGAGAAGAATAGAAAAAAAGAGGTGAGAGAATGGGCAGCACAGCAGGTTATCCGTGCGCTGTGCTGCCCGAGGTAGCCGCGGAATTTAATAAAGATAGAGGTTTTATCGCCGCGTTGCGGTGATTTCGATTAACAAAGCCGCTTACGCGGCTAAAAGGGGAGTTTAAAAATGAAAAATTTATTTAAACTATTCGGGATTATTGCATTGGCTGCAATAATTGGATTTTCTTTGTCTGCTTGCGACCCTGATGACGGAGGCGGCGGAGGCGGAAATGAAGACACTTCAACCGTTGTTCCCGGCGCTAACGCAAGCGAAAAATTTAATTGGTTAAAAACCGGAGCTGTAGATGGCGGCAGTTATACCATTAACATATCTGCGGATGAAGCCATAAGTCCGCAAGAATTAAAGGTGGCGCCTGGTTCATCCAATAATATGCGAAGCGCAGCGTCCGGAATAAAAGTTACGTTAAAGGGCAGTGGCGGTACGCGTGAATTATCGCCTAATGAAAATGGCGCATTATTCACGATAAAAGCCAACGTTACCCTTGTATTGGATAGTGGAATTACTTTGAAAGGACGGACAGGCAATAGTAAAACTCTTGTTATTGTGGAGAAAGACGGCGCGCTTATTATGAATAGCGGAGCAACAATAAGAGATAATGATTATAACGGTGACGGAGGCGGTGTATATGTATATAATGACGCCTCTTTTACAATGAATGGCGGAACGATAACTAATTGCACTGTTTGGAATGGCTATGGTAGAGACGGCGGCGGGGTAGTAGTATTTGGCGGCGGTACTTTTACCATGAATAACGGTACTATTACAAAATGTTCAGCAAGAAGCGGCGGCGGTGTGCTTGTTCTTGGCGGCATATTTACCATGAACGGCGGACAGATTAGTGAAAATAAATCATTAGTATACCTAGGCGCTGCTTATGACGGCGGTAGCGGTGTATGTGTAACAAATGACTATTTTTATTATAACACTACTGGGGTTTTTACCATGAACGGCGGCACTATAGCGAATAATACTTCTCATAATACCGGCGGAGGTGTTACAGCGTATGATGGCGAATTTTACATGAAAGGCGGCACTATTTCTGGCAATGAAAGCAGTACTGGCGGAGGAGTATATGTAAGCCGCGCGTTATTTGAAAAAACGGGCGGTACTATCTATGGCGAAGGTGCCGGTACAAACAGCAATGTCGCAACATATAATGAAAATGCCGGTCAGGCGGTAAGAAAAGATGGTTATTCACATGGCGGCAGAGCAAAAGTAGATGCTACCCACAGCGCAGGGCGTTTATATGCGGGTAATAATACCGACGAAGGTGCATGGATTGCTCTTCCTTAACATCGTAATGTTAGGTGAAGGATTAATTCTCTAGCCGTACAAACAAGAACCGTTGAACTAAATGTTTGACGGTTCTTCCGCGAACTTGCGCTTCGATATCAAAAGGAGTACTTTCGTCAATCGTTGATTGGCTTGGTTGAGATTCGAAGCGCAAGTTGGCGGTAATAAAAAATAAATTTTTTAAGAAAATATTATTCATCCGGCACTTCGTCAAACGAATGGTAAAATAATTTCCTGATTTCCGAAACAAGATAAAAAGACCCTGCCGCTAAAATTGGAAGCATAACCTCTTCAGCTTTACCTCTCGATTTATGCGAACCTTTAGTCTGGTTCTCGTGTGAAGTATTTGCGAATAACATCGCCTGTCTGACCGCTTCCTGTGTGTCTTTTACAAGCAATGTTTTCTCTTTGCCTGTAATTTCTGTAAAAGCTTCATAGACTTTATCAGGATCGCTGACTTTAAAATTTCCCGGCGTTGTAATAAATATTTTCGCAAAATGCGGATGCGCGATACGCGCCATCGCCGCAGCGTCTTTGTCCGCGGCGCATCCAAAAATTAAAACGCCGTTGGAATTAATGCCATTCGCGCCGCCGCCGTAAAGCGAACAAAATGTTTCAACGCACAAATCAAAACTTTCCTGAGTGTGCGCGCCGTCAATAATAAATGCAGGCTTTTCAAAAATCTTCTCAAAACGCGCTGGTATCTTTATGTCTTTAAGTCCGGCGCGAACAGCTTCAACCCAATCACTCCTGCGTGTTCTTTGCGCGCTTGTGCGTTCTCTGCGTACGACTCTTTCCATAAAAATATTTAACGCAAAGGCCGCAAGAGCGGCATTCTCCGCCTGTACTTTGCCGGGTAATGGAACGGATAATCCCAGGATTTCGCACGGGGGAGGGGAAGGATCGCGAAAGACGCTTAAATTGAATTCTGTATTTTGTTTTGTTATGTTTACATTTGCAAGTTTTATTACATCAGGAAGATAATAGAGCGGGCTGTCTTTTTCATCGGATGTTTTTTGGAAGACTTCTAATACTTGTTTTGATGTTTTGTCTGTTTGTCTTGCGACGATCACCGGTTTTCCCTGTTTAATTATTCCTGCTTTTTCACCGGCGACAGCTTCAATTGTGTTTCCTAAAAAAGATGTGTGTTCAAGTTCTATTAATGTTATTACGCTGACAACAGGGTCTAAAATATTTGTTGAGTCCAGCCGTCCGCCCATGCCGGTTTCTACAACCATCACGTCGCATTTTGCTTCTCTCGCGCAAAGGAAAAAAAGCAAGGTTATTAATTCCCAAAATGTCGGCTCGCAGCCGTCCGGTAAAGCAGCGTCAAAAAGCGCCGCTGTTGACGGCTGAGACTTAACCGCGGCCGGAAGCAGTTCTTCCGTTACGCGCCTGAGTTCATCGCCTGCCGCGCAGTAAATCTCTTCGTTAAAATATGAGTCGCCGAAGCAAATCCGCTCCCGTATGTCGATCACATGCGGCGACATGTAACGTGCAACTTTGAACCCTGCGCTTGTAAGCATGCCGGTCAACATGCTTGTGACAGAACCCTTGCCCTTGGAACCCGCGATATGAATGGAAGGCGCGCATTTTTCCGGGTGCCCGGAAAGCTCAGCAAGCGCTTCCATTCTGTCTATGCGGAAACTTTTCGGTTTTTGCCCGCGTTCAAGATTGATGAATGAGGAAAGCCAGTTAAATACTTCGTTTGAAGTTGAAAAACAGTTACTCAATTTAAATCGTATGTTTTGCCGTATTTAACAATTTCGACATTCGGATAGCCGTTTTCTTCCAGATATTTCTTCAGAAAGTTTTGCGACTTTTTTTCGCCGTGAACAAGGAAAATACCCTTTAATTTTGATGTGTCCACGGCCTTCAGCCATTCAAGGATTTCATAGTAATCGGCGTGGGCGCTGAACGCGTTGATCTCTTCTACCTGCGCTTTCAGTTTATACCAGTCGCCGTGAATTTTTACTTCGCTTTCCCTGTTACGGATGCGCCGTCCAAGTGTGTTTTCTGCCATGTAACCGACCGTCATGATTGTTGTGTTTGGATCCTGTATATTGTGCATCAGATGGTGCTGGATACGCCCTGCTTCACACATTCCGTCCGCGGAAATTATGATAAGCGGGCCTTTATGATCGTTTAGATCTTTTGATTCCTGAACGCTTGTTGTAAAGTGAAGACTGTTAAAACCAAATGGGTTTTTATGGTGTTTTATAAACGCCTCTTTAATTTCTTCGCTGTAACATTCAGGGTGTACCTGGAAAATTGTTGTCGCGTTAGTCGCCATCGGCGAATCGACAAAGATAGGCACTTCGGGAATTACGCCGTCGTCAACAAGCAGATGAAAATAATAAACAAGTTCCTGCGTGCGTTCAATCGCGAAAGAAGGTATTAAAATTTTTCCTTTTTTTTCGATTGTGCGTTTTGCCATTGCGGCGAGTTTTTCAATCGCCGCGTCGGTTGAGTCGTGGCGGCGGTCGCCGTATGTGCTTTCAAGAATAATGTAATCTGGAGCGGTTTCGGGAATCGCAGGGTTGCGGATGATCGGTTTCCCTTTTCTGCCTAAATCGCCTGTTGCAAGAATGTTTAATTCATCGCCTCCTTTTTTAATTTTAATCGAGGCGATGGCGGAACCGAGAATGTGACCGGCGTCATAAAACTCAAGACTTACGCCGTCTCCGATAAACATGGGTCTGTTATAAGAAACTCCAATCGTCTGACCAACAGCTTTAATCGCGTCCTGTTCGGAAAAAAGCGGCGTCCAGTCGAATTTTTCGCCTTTTTTCTGCGCCTGGCTTTTTAAGTATTTCGCGTCACGCGCCTGGATATTGGCGGAGTCCATCATTATAAGGCTTGCGATATCTCTTGTAGCGGGAGTTGCGTAAATGTTGCCGTCGTAGCCGCGCTTAGCAAGCAACGGTAAAAGACCGCAGTGATCAAGGTGACCGTGCGTTAAAATGACGCTGTCGATACGATCTTCCGCGATGCCGAATTCTCTGTTTTTGCGATCCGCGTCGGCTCTGGAGCCTTGAAAAGCGCCGCAATCTATCAGATAACTCTGCCCGTCGATCTCAAGCACATGCTTGGAACCTGTAACCTCTTCGGCTGCGCCGAGGGAATAAAATCCTGCATACATTTTTGTATTTTACCATACAATTAGCCAAATAGAAAGATGCCGCTCTTGCTCAATATTGACATTTTCAACAATTTTGTATTGAATAAAATAACACCATTTGTGTAGGAGAAATCAATATGATGGAAAATCTTTTCTGGCTAGGTATCGTCGGCGCTGTTCTGGCGCTTGGATTTGCGTTAATACAAGGTATTAAAGTAATTAAGTATCCCAAAGGCAATGAAACCATGGAGTCAATCGCTAGCGCCATTCGTACCGGCGCGGGCGCTTATTTGAAACGGCAGTACACAACTGTTACATGGTTTTTCTGCATTATGTTTGTTGTTTTAGGCGCGCTTGCGTTCATTCCGCAAATCTTCGGCGCAAAGGGATTTGTAAGCCCCTATGTTCCTTTTGCGTTTATAATCGGCGGTTTCTTTACAGGTCTTTCCGGTTTTATCGGCATGAAGATTGCGACTCTCGCGAATTCGCGCACCACAAACGCGGCTCAGCACGGGCTTAACAGAGGGCTTAGAGTTGCGTTTTCATCGGGAACTGTAATGGGTTTTACAGTTGCAGGTCTCGGTCTTCTTGATGTCACAGCCTGGTATCTGGTTCTTGTTCATGTGTTCCATGCTGAAACCGCGGAAATAGCTCAAACGATGATCTGCTTTGGAATGGGCGTCGCTTCAATGGCGATGTTCGCACGTGTCGGCGGCGGTATTTTTACCAAAGCGGCGGATGTAGGCGCGGATCTTGTCGGTAAAGTTGAAGCCGGTATTCCTGAAGATGATCCTAGAAACCCCGCTGTAATTGCAGATAACGTAGGCGATAATGTCGGCGATGTCGCCGGTATGGGCGCGGATCTTTATGAATCTTACAGTAACGCGATTGTCGCGACATTCGCTCTTGGTTTTGCCGCGGGGTATGAATCCGCAGGGCTTCTTTTGCCGATCCTTATGGCGGTTGTCGGTATTCTTGCTTCCATTGTTGGTACATTTTTTGTACGCACAAGGGAGAGCGCGACTCAGCAGAATTTGCTGAGATCGCTGCACATGGGGACATGGCTTGCAGCTGGTCTTTCAGCCGCAGCCGCTCTGCCTATCACTATTTTTGTTACAAAGTTAGAAGGCGGAGTAATGGCGCATAACACATGGGGGATTTTCTTCGCAATCATTATCGGAATTGTTTCTGGCGTTATTCTTGGTTTCTTTACTGAGTATTACACATCAGATCATTACAAACCTACGCGCGAACTTGCTGAATCAAGCGAGACAGGCACCGCTACGATGATGATCGGCGGCTTGTCGCTTGGTTTAAAATCGGCGACATGGCCCGTTCTTACAATCGCAGTTTCTGTAATGGGGTGCTTCCTTATAAACGACGGTATGGTAAGTTTTAACAGGGGCCTTTACGGTATCGGCATCGCCGCTGTCGGAATGCTGGCTACGCTTGGTATTACCCTTGCGACAGACGCGTTCGGTCCTGTTGCAGATAACGCCGGCGGTATTGCCGAAATGGCGAAATTGCCGAAAGAAGTCCGCCAAAGAACCGACGCTCTCGATTCGCTTGGAAATACAACCGCTGCTACCGGAAAAGGTTTCGCGATTGGATCTACTGCGTTTACAGCCCTCGCGCTTTTAGTTTCATATAAAAATGTTGCGGAAACTACGATCCTCAACGCCGCAATAACAGATCCTTCTAAAATGAGCATGCTCAAAGACGGCGAGCTGTTTTTGGATGTAATTAAAAACCCTGTTGTTTTAGTCGGGCTGTTCTTTGGAGCTGCGCTTACATTCATGTTTGCGGCTCTTACTGTAAAAGCTGTACACCGCGCCGCGCAAAATGTTGTTAAAGAAGTAAGAAGACAGTTTAAAGAAATTTCAGGCTTGATGGAAGGCACGGCAAAACCGGATTACGCAAAATGCGTCGACCTCTGCACAAGAGGCGCTCAAAAGGAAATGATTTGGCCGTCATTGCTTGCGATTATTTCTCCGATTGCAGTCGGGCTGGTATGCGGTCCTGCCGGCGTTGTCGGATTTTTAACAGGTTTAATTGTATCCGGCTTTGCAATGGCAGTGTTCATGCTGACAGCCGGCGGCGCGTGGGATAACGCTAAAAAATACATCGAAGGCGGGAAACACGGCGGCAAGGGCAGCGACTGTCATAAATCAGCCGTTATCGGCGATACAGTCGGCGATCCTTTGAAAGACACCACGGGCCCTTCTTTCAACCTTTTAATTACCCTTGCGGCGACTGTCGCGATCGTATTTATCGGCGTAACTGTAGCTTTCTCTCTCCTTTAAAAATCATCACTATCAATATTAACAGATTTCCCGTATAATTAAATTATATGAGAAATCTGTTATTTATTTTTCTTTTACTGTTCCCACTTTCATTTTTAGCAGCTCAGGAAAGCGAAACCGCGGAAGCGGACACAACGGTTCAGGCTCAAGTATCAGAAACCGTATCTAAAAATAATGAAACCGATGCTGTTACATCCGCAAGCTGGATTGAAACGGTTCATTTTGAATACATTTGGAGCGAATCCATAGAGAAGCTGAGTTTGCTGCATAGGCTTGGGATTGCTTTTGCGATAATAATCGCGCAGGCGCTGATAATATGGCTTATATGGTTTTTATTCAAACGCGCTAATAACAGGCTAGAAGGTAATGTTGGGAAAGAAAAAATAAAACCGTTATATATTCATAAATTTAAAGTTCTTTCGTCGAATCAGGTTATTAAGATTGTAGAAGTTTGCCTGAGTTTATTAAAATATTTAATAACCATTGTTATTCTTATTCTTACAATTCCGTTTGTTTTCAGTTTCTTTAACGCTACAAAGGATTTCGCCTCGAAGCTGTTCGGCTATATCCTAAACCCAATAAGAGAAATAGTTGTCGGCGCAATAATGTATATTCCAAATCTTATTAAAGTGATAATATTTATAATTGTTACGCGATATATAATTAAAGCGCTTAAATATTTTTCGAATCAGATTGAAAGAGGAAAGTTAAAAATACCGCAGTTTTATCCTGAGTGGGCGGCTCCGACATTTAAAATATTACAGGTTCTTCTTTGGGCGTTTACAGTCGCGATTGTTTATCCGTATTTACCCGGCTCCGATTCAAAAGCTTTTCAGGGCGTTTCTGTGTTTGTGGGCGTTATTTTTTCACTCGGCTCCACAAGCGCGATCGGCAACCTTGTCGCGGGGCTTGTTATAACATACATGCGCCCGTTTAAAATCGGCGACCGCGTTAAAATAAAAGATATAACAGGTTTTGTTGTAGAAAAAAATCTGATGGTTGTAAGGTTAAAAACGCACAAGAACGAATATGTAACATTCCCAAACTTAATAATTCTTGGATCTAATATCATAAACTATAATACATCTTCAGACGAAGACGAAGAAGGATTGATAATTTTCGCGGAAGTTACTTTTGGTTATTCAACGCCGTGGCAGACAGTTCACGATATTTTAATCAATGCCGCTTTAGCGACAGATCATGTTCAAAAAAAACCCAAGCCGTTTGTGCTTCAGACAAAACTTGATGATTTTTACGCGTGTTACCAGATTAATTGTTACACGAAAGATGTCAGTAAAATTCCGCTGATTTATACCTTACTGTATGAAAATATACAAAACGGTTTCAAAGAAAGCGGGCTTGACATGACTTCAGCTCATTACAGGGTGATATCGAAGGAAAAGTAATTAGAGTTGAATTTATGAGCAAAATGTACTATAATTGCATTATGATCAATATAAGAAAGTGTTTATTAGCTGCTTTGTTTGTTTTTTTATTAAACGCTTGTCAAAGTTCGCAGGTTAAAGAAACTCCGCCTATTGAAGAAGGCGATATAGCTCAGATGCGGCCAAGTAATGATAATCTTGACGAGCTTACTGTGGCGTTTTCCAATCATGAAATGGAACTGGATTTTCGTAAATCTTATTTCGCAAGCGAGGCGCAAATATTTACAGCGTTGTATGAAGGGCTTTTTACATACCATCCGCTTTCGCTGGAACCGGTTCCGGCATTGGCTGAAAAATGGGAACTTTCCGATGACAAGATGCAATGGACTTTTACAATAAGGCGGAACGCGCGTTTTTCTAACGGCGATCCTGTCCGAGCGGAAGATTTTAAAGCGTCATGGCTTTCCATTCTGGATCCCAAGCAAGAATATCCGTATTCAAGTTTTTTTGACGTAATCAAAGGAGCGCGCGATTACAGAAACGGCTCAGATAAAAATCCTGATAATGTCGGCGTCGAAGCTGTCGATCAAAGAACGCTTATTATTAAATTAAATTCTCCCGCCGCTTTTTTCCCGGCAATGCTTTGCCATCATTCATTCAGTCCTATTCATAACTCAATGCTTAAAAAATTAAATTGGAGTCCGAAAAAAGGCGAAAGAAACTGGACGCCCCCTGTAACAAACGGACCGTACCGGATTGCGTCAATGAATGATGAAATAATTGAAATGCAAAAAACCAGTAATTACTGGGATTATCAAAGAGTCGCGCTTAATAAAATAATTATTAAATTTACCTCGACAGCGGATCAGGCTTCTCATCTTTGGAATTCCGGCGAGGCGCGTTGGATTTCAGGCGATGTAAATGTTGAAGCGCTGACAGATCGCTCCGGGATACAGGTAAACGTAATGTTTGCCACTCATTATTATTTTATCCGCAGTAACGAAAAGCCGTGGAATGATCACAGGGTACGCCGCGCTATGGCTCTTGTTCTTCCGTGGAATGAGATACGCGGTAATTATTATCTGCCGGCGGAAACGTTGATTTTTCCCGTAATCGGTTATCCTGAAGTTGAAGGAATTTCTGAAGCCAATTATGAAGAAGCGGAAAAATTAATGGCAGAAGCCGGATATTCAAGCGGCATGCAAATGCCGGAACTTGTTATTCGTCTAACGCCTTCGCGTGACGCGGAACGCGTCGGATCATTAATGGCTAACGCATGGAAAGAAAAACTTAAAATCAATGTGCGCGTGGAAGTGATTCCTTATGAAAGGTATTTCCAGGCTATGAAAGAAGATAAGTTCACAGTCGGTTCTACAACATGGATTGGAGATTTTGCCGATCCTTACGCTTTTTTACAAATGTGGAGACGTGATTCAAATTTAAACGATTCGCGCCTTGATGACGATGATTACGAAGCGTTAATCGAAAGATCGATGATAGAAGAAGGGAAAACCCGTCTTGCTACGTTAGCCGAAGCGGAAAAACTTTTGCTGGACAGGGGAGCTGTGCTGCCGATTTTTTATAATCCGGCGCTGAATATTGTTGACACAGGCGAACTGGACGGATGGTTCCCGAATGCTCTGGACATTCATCCGTTTAAATATATGTCATTTAAAGCGTTCCGTCCGCTTCCCGGCGTAGCTCTAGGAAAATAATGTGATTAGAACAGGCATTGGATACGATCTGCACAGGTTAAAAAAAGGCCGCAGATTTATTCTCGGCGGCATTGAAATTCCCTATCCAAAAGGCGAAGAAGGGCATTCCGACGGTGATGTTCTCGCGCATGCGGTTTGTGACGCGCTTCTAGGCGCAAGCGCATTAGGCGACATAGGAGAATTATTTCCTCCTTCTTCATTGAAATGGAAAGGCGCCGACTCTATGAATCTTCTGCGTGACGCGTTCGCGCGTGTAAAACAAGCGGGCTGGAAACTTGTTAACCTTGATTGCGTTATAGTCTGCGAAAGGCCGAAGGTGCTTCCCCACAGAGAAGAAATCCGAAAATCGCTTGCAAACGCATTAGATGTTTCTGTAGACTGCGTTTTTCTTAAAGGCAAAACTTCTGAAGGGTTAGGCCCTATTGGAAAAGGGAAAGCAATAGAAGTTTTCGCGCAGTGTTTACTGGAAAATTGAATTTGGTAATTCATGAAAAGTATAAATTGGAATCAAATCTTCAAAGCCCTGGAAAAATGGCGCAATGAACTTGGCGCTGAAGATCCTTCTGTAACCACCGTGGCGGAAAATTACCGCCGTGATCCGTCGGTTAATAGACCGTGGGCAGTGCTTGTTTCTACAATTATAAGTTTGCGTACAAAAGACGAGGTAACCCTTGCCGCTTCTGAACGTCTTCTTGGAAAGGCGAAAAATCCTGCAGAGCTGAACGCGATGAAAGAAGATAAAATCGCCAAATTGATATATCCGGCGGGTTTTTACCGCAATAAGACAGCTTCATTAAAGAAAATCGCCCGAATATTGCTTGATCAATACAATGGGTCGGTACCATCATCAATGGACGAGCTTTTAGCGCTGCCGGGAGTCGGAAGAAAAACCGCGAATCTCGTTCTTACCGAAGCGTTTGATCTTGATGGTATATGCGTGGATATTCATGTTCACCGCATTTCCAACAGGTGCGGCTGGCTTATAACAAATAATCCTGAAGAAACAGAAATGGCTTTAAGAGAAATCCTTCCGGTAAAATACTGGAAAAGAATAAATTATTTACTTGTTCTTTACGGGCAGAGACTTTGCCGTCCTGTAAGTCCTTTTTGTTCTTGCTGCGCGATAAAGAACCATTGCGCAAGAAATAATGTTGACAGATTCAGATAGAACAAAAATTATACGCGGAATATGGAATGAGAAAATATTTCTCATCCCGCATTCCTACTGACTGACTTACCTCGATTTTCCCGCTTTTGAAATTCCTTTGAGCGCTTTTGCCAATGTTTTGTTATTAGCGGCTTTTTCAAGATCATAATCCATCTGTGCTAACAGCCAAAACTCCGGCTTTGTGCTGAAATACTTAGCAAGACGCACTGCTATTGATGTAGTTATTCTGCTTTTGTCAAGACTGATAAGCCTTAACGCGGTTTGACTGCATTTAATTTCTTTAGAAAGCCTGTTACAATTTAACTGATACTTTTCGATAAATTCCAAAAGTAATGATCCTGGTGATTGTTTTGTTTTTGCCATGATAACTCCTTAGCTACAATGATAATAAATATTTAATAATTAGTCGAGTGTTTTTAAATAATTTTATTGAATATCCGCTTTTTGCCAAATTAGTTCTTTATTATTTTTATCTGATAATATGACGTGTTCCTTAATATCGGCTAATTTAATCGTATTTAATGCAATATCATAATTTCCGTTAATATCTATTGCGCGGTGAGCGTCTGCTGTAATTATTACAGGAATTTTATATTCGCTGATTATGCGTAAAAATGATAACGAAGGATATACATCATGTATTTTATTTCGATTAATTCCGCCTGTATTTACTTCGATTATAATCCCTTTTTCAGATACAGCGCCGGCAATCTCTCTTTGTCTGATCGTTTCTTCTTCGTCTGTCCAATAATTTTTTCCATTGCAATTCTTTTTTAAAAGATCGGCGTGTCCTAAAATGTCAAAACCGCCCGCTTCGATCATTTCAAGCTGAGCGTCGTAATAACTGTGCATAAGAGCTTTCGCGTCTCCGTTAAAACCTTCGCTTAAACCTTTTTCAAATTCTTCTTTGGAACCGTCTACGGTGAAAAAACGCGAACCGTTCTCCGGAAAAAGATAATGTACGCTGCCTATTATATAATCAAGATTTAATTCTGTTATATCGCTGTCCAAAGGAGATCGTCTTCCTTTTATATAATCAACCTCATAGCCGAGGAAAACCTTTATTTTACCCTGCCAGCGTTTTCTTGCCGCGAGAACTTCCGATACGTATTCTCCGACTCTTTCATCTTTTAAATTCCAGTCGCTGTGAGCGCCGATTTGCTTTTCGATCGGCGCGTGGGCGCTGAAACCAATGGAATATAAGTTTTTTTCATATGCGGCGCGGCACATGGTTTCGATATCGTCCTTGCCGTCGCAAAAAAATGTATGTGTGTGAATACTGCAAAATAATTGGTCGCTCATATTATACCCTTATATATCCATTATAAGCGCGCCGCTCTTTTTGTCGCGCTGCTCGCTTGAGTTTTCCGAGGCAAAATGCCCTTTTGCTATGCTTAAAGACGGTATTTCATCTATACGATTTCTGCCGCCTGTTACCAGGATAAGCCCCTTTGAAGAACAGCCGTAACGTCCGAAGCGGTTTTCCGGAAGTGGGAAAGCGTCGGAAATAACGCGCGCTTCATCCTTTTTATACTGTGAAGCTGAGCTGCCTGTAAACAGATAACTCAAGACCAGCCGTTCCTTTGGAAGTTTAGCCGCCCTTGAAAGATCGTGCAGTTTTTTAGGCGCAGCGGATGTTTCAAAGCTAAAATGACACCACCGCTTTTTAGTGTCGATCCAATTTCGGCCTTTTATAATTTTAGTGTAACCGTCAGTAAAAGGGCAGGCGTCTGAATGTGTACAAGGCGAGAGAGGAACACGCGCTAATTCTAATAAAGCGTCGCGCAAAAAAGAAATGAACTTTCCCGATTGAGGAACACCCGGCTCTACTGTTAGAATCGAAGCGTTTTTTTGCGCTTCGCTGTGCATTAATTTTGCCGCGTTTGCCGACATCCGGCGCAGCCCATCTGTGTCACTGTGAGAAAGGCTGTCGTATATTTCATTAAAAATATTAACCGCGCAAACTAAAGACGCTTGTTTTCTTTTTCGCGGCGTTTTTGACTGGCGTATGTCTATATCTTCCTTAATGGTATTTATTTTCCAGGCGCAGGTTGCTTTGTCCGACGCGGTAAGAGCGGTAAAAAATTTTTTACCTGCTTCAAGAGCGGGGCCGCTGCGGTCTATGCAGTTAAACTCAAGCGTAATGTTTCTAAGGTCAGGGCGCGAGAGCCAAAGCGCCGATGCAAAAGTGAGCGGACCGCATCCTAAATCTGTGATTGTATCGCCTGAGTTTAGGTGAAGATTTAAAACAGGCAGAAGGAGGCAGAGACGGTAAAGATTCCACGGCAGAAAATAATGCAAATAAGCGGATAGAAAATTTGGGCGCGTCAAGTAGGAGAGAGACCTGTCGCCGCGTTTATTTGTAAGAAGCCGCGAAAGTTCCGCGATATCCGAAGGAAGCGCTCCTCTGAAACGCCCCGGAATGGGAAAAGTTTTTTCGATTAAATCTGGAATGGAATCAATCATTGAAGCGTTATCTGATTACAGTCGATACCGGAACAATTGTATAACCCGAACGAATCAACGCGTCGAGAAGAGCTTCTATTCTCTGGAAGAGATATTCGTCTCTGCCGCCGGGAAGCAGTCCAAGTCGAATAGGAACAACAGCGCCTGTTACTTTTTTTTCTGCAATTTGCTCGATCATTTGCGAAGGCTGAACCTGGCGCAAATTGAGTCTTAATGTGTCTTCTCTGGACATCCAGTCGCCGGGATCTATGCTTCTATTCACTGTGAGATACCCGGTTTCCGCCGCCCATACGTTAACTTGAGCCGAACTTCGGTAATACGGAGGATGCCAAATAACAGAAAGCTCTTTTCCTGTAGCTTTGTGGAATTCATCTTCGTTACGCGCAAGACCTCTCTTTACAAATTCCTGGGTAACGCGGTAGCGCGAATCTGAAAGATCGATTGGAGTATAAAAAAGAGAAGCAGTCTCATGTCCGGCTTCGGCGATAGCCGTTGCCGCCGCAGGGCTTCGGCGGATGAACTCTCCGTTTAAAAAGAAAGTCGCCTTTATATTCAACCTGCTCAGCGCGGATAAAACCTGCGACAAACCTGTGTCATCATCGTAAAGATCAAAACAAAGAGCGATCGGCGTTTGGCGTCCAAGCGTGTAAGATTTGTTAATATTATGATTCGCAGCCAGAGATATGGTTCCTGTAGAATTCATGTTACGAATCATCAGAGTATTTTTATAATGTCCCGCGGACTGCGGTTCCAGAAAAACACGGTATCGATCTGAATACAGTATCGCTGGTTTTATTTGAATGCCGGGAACCGCGTTCCAAAAACTTCTTCCGTCGCATGTAAACCATTCTGTCCCAACCCTTGCCGCGATACGCGAAGAACCTCTTACTCCGTCTTCAAAACCAAACTCGTCGGCTCCTGAAAGGCAGATTCTTCTGCGCGGATATGAAGAGGTGGAAATATTTATATCTTCGATGAACCTCGCGCTTCCCGCCGCTATCTGCCTGTTGTTAATCCACGCGCAGGAATAGACAGGACTGTTGCTAAGCCGCTGGATCAGCCGCCAGTTTTTATAATCCCAAAGTTCAAGGCCGTTTTCTCCCCAAAAAACCGCTTTTGTCCCGTCCGGAGATAATGCGCCGTTCGCCGCGAGAGGAAAACTTCTGTTGTTAAGAGTGGTAACCGAATTTCTGCCTGCTTCGAAGCGCAGAACCATTGTTTCGCCCTGAAGCGAATACACAACTGTAAGCTGAGTCGGCGCTTCATTGCGCGACTGACGCGCAACCCCTGAACCTGCCTGTTTTGTTTCCGAGGGAGGCCAAAAAACATTAAAGTTAACAGCTCCGTGCGGAATAACCACATGCGGAAGCACCGCCGCGCTGTTTTTATTTTCACCTAACAAAAAGAAAAATAAACCTTTTCCGCTCTTGTTTACCAGTATCGAGGTTGAATCAGGAGAAATCCAGTAATGATCAAAACCCGGCTCAAAGTTCAGCGGAAGAACGGCGGTTACTGCTCCGATAGAAAGAAAATCGCCGTAAATTGTTCTTGTAAAAAGTTCAGGATTCGTTACGCGGTATAAAGTGTTGCCTGCTAAATAATAAAAATCGCCGTGCTGACCCCACAAGACAGATTCAATTCCGCCTGCGCCTATCATTCTGAAACGCTCGTCTACCAGAACCGTTAAATCGCTTAAAATGGGGAAATAATAAAGCTTGCCGTCTTTTACATATACAAAAAGCCGCGAATCCGGAGCCCACTTTGCCGGGAAACTGGAACCAGGAAGTTCAATTTTCTCGCTTACAATTCTTTTTTCGCCTGACGAAAGATGAACTAAGAGCAGATTGCCGTAACCTGCGCTTACAGGCTCTATTACCAGAATCCAGCGGCCGTCCGAAGAAGCCGCCAAATCCTGCAGTCTTCCTTTAAGGGGGGTGCTGCCGCTTGCAAAAGAAGGATAAACCGGAAGCGGCGTTGGAAGACCTCCCGATACCGGGATTTTTGAAGCGCCGAGGCTGTTTAATACAATAAGAGTTCTTCCGTTTTCCGTAAGATAAATTTTTTCGGGGTGAGAGGTAAGCTGCTGTATCGACATATCGCTGAGCCATGAAACAAAAACAGCATGCTGTCCTTCAAAATCAGCTTTGAACAAGAGTCTGTCATCGTTTGAGACGGTTAAATTACTGAAACTAAATGCTTGAATTTGGAAAACTATCACAAGGGAAAGCAGTAAAAAAAAGAGTTTTTTCATTCCATTTTCCCGTTTATAAAAGCGTCGAGCTCGCGTTCTAAACCGCTGAGCTTTTCCTCCATTTCATGAATGCGGCGGATTGAGTACTTTATTTGCCGGTCTTTAAGCCCTTCGCATGCCTTGTCTACGATGTCGCTGAATTCATAGACATCGGTCATAGCCGCAGACTTTTTACCTAGTGTCATATTTTAATTGTAGTATACTTTATTGGGTTATTTCCACAGTTTTTTTATGAAGATTTTCCCCATCCTGTCCTGCATCCAGAGCGCGGATAAAGGTGCATGCCGCTAAAAACGCCAGCAAAACAAAGACTAATTTACGCATGAAACCTCACTTTATTGTCAATTAAGTAAATCCATAGGGTTTACCAGTTTGTTATTCTTGTCAAATATCCCAAAATGAAGGTGCGGTCCGGTACTGTAACCCGTGTTTCCCACTTCTCCGATTTTCCGCCCTCTTGCCACCCTGTCGCCCTGTTTTACCGAGAAAGCGTTTAAATGCCCGTAGATTGTTTTATACCCGTTGCCGTGGCTCATGATGATATATTTACCGTAAAGCCAATTCTCGCTCACAACAGAAATTGTTCCGTCCAGAGACGCCATAATCGGGGTGCCGATATTCGCTCTGAAATCAACTCCTCCGTGGAACTGAAGGACGCCGCTGATTGGGTCTTTGCGCATTCCATAGCGGCTTGTAATAAAACGGCTCTGCAGGGGATACATAAACAATTCCCCAAGGCTCATTCTAAGATCGATGTCATTCATTCTGGCGCCGGGAATAAAAAATGTCTCTCCGGCTTTGATATTATCGCTTTTTATATCATTTACGTCCAAAATAACGTCTAAAGGCACGTTAAAAGACGCAGAAATCTTTGAAAGGCTGTCGCCTTTTTTAACTTGATACGGAATTCCGTCAATATTGGGGATTCTTAAAGCTGTTCCTTCCTGAAGCCGTCTTGCATTGCGGATATTATTAGACGCGATAATCGCGCCGACTGAGACATCGAATTTTTTCGCTATTTCGGATACAGAATCGCCTCTTTGGACTTTATATTGCTGCCAGTCGAATGTAACAAGAGAACCGTGATGGTTGTCGTCCGCCGCTGCAGAGGGTTCTTCCGATTTATTTTTTTCCGTTGTTATACTTGCAAAAATACCGGGTGTTCCCATTGCGGCATATTGAATTGTACGCTGCCCGGCTTCTGAATCCTCAGCCGGTTTTGCTGCATAAATATCTGGTGTTTGGATATCAAATTTGCTCCAGTACAAAGCCGCTAACGCGATTACCACTGTTATTGCCGCGGCCGCGAATGTTGAAAGAAATGAGATGAAATTATGAGGTTTTTTACCTTTGTCTGAAACCCGCGGTTTCAGCGCTCTCGGCCTGCTGATTCTGACCTTTTGACGTCTTGTTTTACCAAAAGTCTCAAACATGGAAGTACTGCCGTTTTTTCTTGTTTGAGCAGGCTTTTGAATAAACTGGCTCATAAATCCGGTGTTAAAACCTGCCGATTTATTATTATGCCTTGACGAGGATACCCTTCGTCTCCTAGAAATACGCTGTTTTTCAATTATTGATGCCATACTGGGTATATCGACAAAAAAGGCGATTAGGATTATATAAAGAAAGGAATGAAATCAATTTTTTTGGCTCTGGCAATCGCCCTTACTTTGAAACTTTTTTGCTTTGATTTTACTATTGCCCAGGGAAATTCAATGGAACCTGTGATACACGACGGGACAGTCCTTGTTGTAAACAGAGCCAAATACGGGTTGCAGGTTCCTGTTATTAATAAATACTTGGTCCGCTGGAGCGGGCCCAAACCGGGGGAAGTTGTGGTTTTTTATACCCCTTCCGGAGATTTAGCTGTTAAACGCTGCATCTCCCTCGGTGAAAACGGTTATTTTTACGCTGAAGGAGACAACAGTATTACGTCATATGATTCGCGTTCATACGGTCCTGTGAACGCGGACAATGTAATTGGAAAGGTATTGGGGTATTAAATGAATTTAAAAAGACGCTATGCCGCGGTCTTTGTATTACTTGGAATTTTTCTCATATATCTTCTTGTTCATTACGCTTTATTGATGATAAAAGGCGATATGCCTTCCGCTTCGCGTCCAAGCGCAGCCCTTCCGGATCGGGGACCGATACTGGACAGAAACGGCAGGTTTCTCGCGATTCAAATCAGGTTTGCCGATGTAAGCGTCTGGCGGCCTTCGATAACAGACATTAATCTTTTATCGAATGAGATTTCAACAATTCTTGAAATGCCCCCATCGGAAATCCGCCAAAGGATAAATTCGTCAGAATCGAATTTTTTATATTTAAGAAGACAGATCGATGACAGCGCCGCAAGACAGCTTACCGCTCTTTTAAACGAGAAAAAAATTAAAGGCGTGATTGTTCAGCCGATTGTCGGAAGAGTATACCCGGAGAAAAATATCGCAAGCCAGATTATCGGTTTTGTAGGGGATCGAAACAGAGGTCTTGAAGGCATTGAATTCGCGTTTAACAATATCCTCGACGGAACTGACAATAACGGAAAAGGTTCTCAGGTTGTTTTAACAATCGACGCCCATGTTCAATATATCCTGCAGCAAATTGCCGCGAAAACGATGGAAGAAACGCAGGCTGAATCTGTTATTTTTACCGCGATGGATCCGCGCACAGGCGAGATTCTCGGTTCCGCGTCATTGCCGGATTTTGATCCTAATAATATCCGCGCTTCCGATTCAAACAGCCGCATGAACCGTCCCAATATAATGGCTTTTGAGCCCGGTTCCACTTTTAAGGTTTTTTCTATTGCCGCTCTTTTGGATTCAGGCGCAATTTCAGGTAATACCACTTTCAGGTGCAACGGGGTTTATACGCCGAGCAGAGGAAGCCCAATCAACTGTCTTGGCAACCATGGCAGAGTAACGGCAAGAGAAATAATTATTCACTCTTGTAACGCCGGCGCCGCCTATGCTTCAGACAATATTAATTCAAGCGAATTTTATCAGTTTTTAAACAATTTCGGATTTGGTTCAAGAACCGGCGCCGGAAGTCCCGGAGAGACAGCCGGTTACCTTGTGCGAAGCGAAAACTGGTCCGAGCGTTCAAAGCCGACAATCGCGTTCGGACAGGAAATCGCGGTTTCCGCGTATCAGATACTGCAGGCAACTACCGCCATTGCAAACGACGGCATTCTGGTACCGCCTAAAATTATTTCCAAAATTGTGTCGGCAGACGGCAGAACGGTTACTGAGTGGGAGGGAGGGGTAAGCCGCCGCGTTATTAAAGCGGAAACCGCAAGAGCGCTGCGCTCCTACATGGCGGATACCGCTTCAACAGGCGCAATGGGCTGGCGCGCAGGCGTTCAGGATTTGTCTATCGGAGTTAAAACCGGAACATCGCAGATTATAGATCCTGCCACAAGAAAATATTCAGAAACCGATTTTATCGCAAGCTGTGTAGCTCTTCTTCCGGCCGAAAATCCGACGCTCATTCTTTACCTTGCCGTAATGAAGCCGCAGGGAATCATTTTTGGAAGCCGTATTGCGGCCCCTGCTATCCGCGAAGCCGCTGAAACTTTAATTGATTATCTTGGCATCCCGCGCGGGCGTAATCCTCAGATTAGCCATCCGCCTTCCGTGAACATTCCGGCAGGACGCCTTCCCGCCGTGGAAACGTATATCCCCGATTTTACAGGCATTGCCAAAAGGGTGCTTCTTCCCCTGTTGTTACGTGACGATTTAGACGTAGAAATCCGCGGCGACGGCTGGGTGCGCCGCCAAAGTCCCGCGCCCGGAACGCCTGTCACGCGGGGGATGAAGATTATTCTGGAATTGGAATAGAGGAGCAAAATACCTCAGCAAAATGCAGCAAAAAACATCAACAAAATAGAGCAAAATACATCAGCAAAATACAGCAAAAAACATCAATAAAACTTGACAAAAAAACATCAATAAAAGTATGATAAATATATGGATTATTTGCCCAGAATTGCGGATAAAATCCTTAAAGAAACGCTTAAATGTATTGGGGCGGTTTTGATTACCGGGCCTAAATGGTGCGGAAAAACAACTACCGCCGAAATGCAGGCAAAAAGCGTTATCAATATGCAGGATCCAGACAAGATTCAGGGGTATTTAACAGCGGCTGAAACTAAGCCGTCTTTATTATTAAAAGGCGAAAATCCGAGGCTTATTGACGAATGGCAGATTGCTCCTGTTTTATGGGATAGTGTTCGAACAGAAGTAGATAAAAGACGAGAGGACGGCTTGTTCATTCTTACGGGTTCTACTTCAGTAGACGATTCAAAAATTATGCATTCAGGAACCGGAAGAATCGCAAGGCTGAAAATGTATCCGATGAGCCTTTATGAATCAAAAGAATCAAACGGAGCGGTTTCTTTAGAAAAATTATTTAACGCCAAGAGGTATAATGTTGACGGTTTAAAATCAAATTTATCTATAGAGCAGTTAATTTTTGCTTCCTGCAGAGGCGGCTGGCCTGCCAGTTTAAATAAGAAAACCGATAAAGCCGCGTTGTTCACCGCCTTTTCATATCTTGATAATATTTGCGAGAGTGACGCTTCAACGGTTGACGGCGTTAACCGCGATCCAAAAAGGATGAGAGCAGTTTTACAATCATACGCAAGAAATGTTTCTACGCTGACAGGAAATAAAACAATTATAAAAGATATAACCGGCAACTTTGGTCCTATCAGCGAGAATACGCTTTATTCCTATCTTAATGCGCTGAACAAGCTTTTTGTTATTGATGAAGTGCCGGCATGGTCTCCGGCAATCCGATCTGCTTCAGCGATCAGAGCTTCAAATAAAAGAGAATTTATCGATCCTTCTATTGCAGCGGCAGCGTTAAAAATTACGCCTGAAATTCTAATGCAGGATTTTAATACTTTCGGATTTATATTTGAAACCTTATGTATTAGAGATTTAAAAATATATTCTGCTTCTCTTGGCGGCGATGTTTCTTATTATCACGACAGACACGGACTGGAAGCTGATTGTGTGCTTCGCTTAGGAGACGGCAGGTATGCTCTTATTGAATTTAAATTGGGCAGCAGGGAAATTGAAGAAGGAGCCGAGCATTTATTAACCATACAAAATTTAATTCGTAAATATAACGAGACAGAAAGTATAAAAATAAGAGAACCGGATAAATTAATTATTATCACAGGAGGCGAGATTGCATATCGCCGAAAAAATGGAATTTACATTATTCCAATTGGTTGTTTAAAAAATTAAGGAGAAAGGTTAATGTTATTTTTCGATAAAAATAAAAATATTCTGCTATCCCAATACCCCGGCCTTTTTGAAGTAATAAGCGCCAAAGATGAAGATGGCTTTTCTCCGGAAAATTTTAAAATTGACAATGCGCCGACAGGCGATCCCATTCTTTCAATAAACGATATGCATGTTCACTCGCCGCGCGATCCTGCGCGTGAAGGGCAGCGGCTGGCGGAAGCTGTAAGCGCGGAAAAAGGAGCTGTTGTCCTTCTTGGTTTTGGTCTTGGTTACGCGGCGCAGGCTGCGGCGGAATTGAAACGTCCTGTTATCGTTGTGGAAAAACATAAAAGCATTTTGTTAAAAGCGCTTGAACTGCGTGACTTCGGCGATTTCCTGGGGAAACATCGCATTATATTTGTTATCGGCGGCACAGGAGAGGGGATAACAAGCGCGCTATCGATCGCCAATGATTTAATTGCTGACGGAAATGAAAATAAAAAGACGGCGCCTTCGATTATTCGCAACAGAGCGCTTACGGGGCTTGACGAACAATGGTATAAAAAAATAGACGACAGAATCCGCGCATGGACAATGCGTGATGATGTAAATACCGCAACGCATAAACGCTTCGGACAGCGGTGGGTGCGTAATCTTTCGCGTAACATGAGCGCGATACGCGACATTCCAGGCGTTTCATGTTTGACTGGCCTTGCTTTGAATGATAGTTGTTTACCCGTGTTTCTCGCGGCGGCAGGGCCCAGTTTGGACAAGATTACACCTTTATTAAAAGATATTTACGACAGATGTTTGATCATCGCTGTTGATACAAGTCTCCGGTTTTTTATCAAGAATGGGATTGAGCCTGATTTTGTGCTGGTAGTAGATTCACAGTTTTGGAATTGCCGTCACCTTGACCGCTGCGTTCCGAAGGACCGCTGCGTTCCTAAGAAAGAGGTTAAAACTGCTCTTGTCGCGGAGTCAGCGGTTTATCCGCCAGTTTTTAGTTTGCCTTTCAAGCATAGGTTTCTTTGCAGTTCAATGTTTCCGCTTGGCAGTTTTATAGAAAAGCAGGTTGATCCAAAGGGCAGACTCGGAGCGGGCGGGTCTGTAGCCACTACAGCGTGGGATTTCGCGCGCATGCTAGGCGCAAGCGAAATTTGGATTGCGGGCTTGGATCTTGCGTTCCCGGATTTAAAAACGCATTTCCGCGGCGCTCGTTTTGAAGAGCGTTCCAACTCAGAATCAAACCGTTTTAATCCTGTCGAAAAATGGATAGTACGCGCGTTACGCGACGGCTTCCCGTTCAAGGCGCGTTCATCTAGCGGCGCGCAAGTTTTAACCGATAGGCGGCTTTCCCTCTACGCGGCCTGGTTTGAGTCCCAGTTCAGCAATAACAAGCATATTCAAAACTATTGCTTTTCCCAGGACGGCCTTGCAATCACAGGCCTCCAGTCCGCAGATTTGCAAAAATTCCTTGCGCTGCCAAACCGCCGCGAAGAAATAGACACCTGCGTCCGGCAAGCCTTTTTAAAAATTGAAACCGAATTCAACGCAGAGCTTGAAAAACAACAACGCCGCGAACGCTACGAAAAAGCCATAACAAACCTAAACAATGGACTCAAAAACATACAAACACTCTGCGAACAAGGCGCAGAAATCGCGCAGCTTGGGTTAAAAAAAGGTCTAGAACATTCTCAGCAGGAAAAATATTTTAATGAGTTGAACAATATAATGAAGCGCCTTTCTGAGAGCGAAGTTAAAGAAGTTGTAGATTTTCTATTTCCGCTTATTGATGAAAAAGAAGACAATGAATGTGAAAAAAATGATCCTTTTCACATTCATTTTAAATCAACACTTGGACTTTTATCTTCTCTTGCAAAAGCCACGCAGCTAAACTTTATTGTAGATTATTAACGAACTACCATTTTGTTAGACGGGCGTACCGCGAAAAGACACATCGGTGACATACGACGTGTGTCGTAGTAAGCCATACGCGGAGCGAATGTCAATGCAGCCACGCTTGTCCGGAGCCGATGGGGTTTTTCGCGGTACGCCCGTTTACCAGAACTGTAATTAATTAAATATCTATCTTTTATTCAGCGTATTCAGCGCGTTCCTCGCCCAAGCCTGCTCCGCCTCTGTATAAACCGCAGAACGTGAAATAACTGTTAATAGCTGGATAGTAGAGCGGTTCTGCGTTCCTGTAGTTGATATAGACAATATAACCATCGCCATAATATCTCTTTCTACAGTACCCCATGGACCGCTTCGCTTTCTGGAATGGAGTCCGCGAAGGAATTCTGTCAGGAGTTCTATCGCTTCATCGGTTTTATTAATCGATAAAGTTCTGACAACCTGTACGATTATTTCAAAGTCTGTGTTAGGTGAATCAAAAGCTTCTCTGTAGGTTCTTTCAAGGAAGGCGTAAACTTGATC
>WQRN01000011.1 GCA_009786715.1 Treponema sp. | reverse complement strand
TCAGTTAACAGTATAATGGAAATATCGCCGTAACTGAAAATAGGATCTGTCGCCCATCTGCTGAATGTTACTACGCAAAATGTGTTTGTATCGGAAAGGCGCGTTAATTCGCCTGCCGGAACTATATGTTCGGCAAAGTCGATAATTAATACTTTGCGCCCTTTTACGCGCTTGTCTTCGGAAATCTGCGAAAGAAAATATTTCTCCAGATACGGAAAACATTTTTCAGGATCGTTGGAAAGAAAATCGCCTTTATCAACATCTGCGCTGACAGCGAATTTGGGAACTTCCGCGAGATATTTTTGCTCCATGTGCTGTTCGCAAAATGTAATTCCTTTGGAACGATCATAGTACGCGATTATTTCCCTGTTGCCGAACAGGATTTCGGATATATAATCCTGCACCCTTTTAAACGCAAACTCGCCTTCTTTTCTTTCATGAGGAAGAAAATCCCTGATATTTCCGTGCAATATGTATAAATTCGCCGTTTTTGAGCGGTACTTATTGGCGAGTTCTTCAGCCCATGCCGGCAGCACTTTTATTTTATCATCATAATTATAAATATATTGATCTGACATTTCCCCTCTCCCAAATTCATTCTAGTATAAATTAACAATAATGAGAATACACCCGGCTAGTTTTTCGGTCTGAGCCGCGTAAGGCAGTCATTTAACATATTGGCAAAAACATCGCCTATGTTACGTTCAGCCGCCAGAACACATCGGTTTTCCGCTTCCGAGCGGGTCGCATGTCCTTCCCTTGAATTAAAACTGTAAGGTATAAGTATATGATTATTATGTGTATCCGTAAGATTGGCTGTAAGTTCTATCCGCGAAAAAATATTAGGATTAGCGGGAAGTTCAACAGGAGAGAGAGAAATATTCACATCCAGCGCATAACGAAACGCCGTCTCACGCGCAGGCGGAACAATAGCGGCGGTTTCAAACCCCCAATCGGCGAAACACCCGGCGAACGCGCTGAAAATTCTTCCGTTTCTGTCATTCATTATTCTTATATGAACTGGAATTGATTTAATTATATTCTGCGCTTCAAGGCGGAAATAATCCCCGCTGTTTGTGTCATCAGTTTTTCCGCCGAGGAGAATAACAATGTTTCTGTAAAAAACATTGATGTCCGCCGCTGCCGCCGCGAACCTGTAACGAAGCGCTCCTTCCATTGAATTTTTTTCGGCGGATGTCATCGATACAAGATTATTAATTATATTCTGGTTTGCTTTAATTAGTTCACTATAGATTTTAATACCTTTCGATTTTTCGATAACAGCCGCCGCGTAGTATAAATCTTTAGAGTCAAACCAGACTTCTTTTATTTCAGCTCCCATTAAATTATCAAATGTTGAAGTTGATCTGATATTCGTTCTCATTTCCGCAGTATCAACCCATCCGTCCATTACGCCGTCGGTTATCGCCTGACGGTAAAAAGACGCCGCGCTGCGATCTATTTGCACTGTCTGTCCGAAAAAAGCGGTAAGCGCGGCAAGAGCATTGGCCTCTGCGGCAGCGCGATCGGCACCGTAACCTGTTGCGGCGACAAATTGAGATTCATTGAACATTGAATAAACATTATTCACCCACGCGGGCATTGCGCCTTTTCGGACAACAGTCTGGCTTACACAGGAGAAAAATGTTAAAACGCAAACAAAAAAAATAAGAACTGATCTTTTTAACATTATCCCCTCTGACGCTATTGCTTTTTATTCGGCCTTATCTTGTTTAACCGGGCGACAGCGGCGATTAGTTCTTTATCTTTGGCGATTTCCTGAATAGTAGCCGGCAAACGGTATGTCCAGTTAAATTCATTCGCAGTCCCCGGCACATTAACGCGTTCATCCTCAGCGTTTTCCGAATACCAATTATTGGAGAGATGCAAAAGATCTTGTATCTGGAAAACGCGGAAACGCGATCTTGCGCTCGCTGTTTTTGAAAGAATAACTTTTGCCGTTCCGGGATTGTAAACTTTCGGCAGCGAAGGAACTCCGATAAAGGCGGAAAATTGCCCCTGATCCGCTTCTTTATTCCACCATTCGCGCACCGTGGAGCTGTCGTGAACCGCCGGAGTGCATACGCTTAACACAGGGTATTCCTCGAACGGTATATAAGGCTGATTGTTTTTATACCAATCGCGGTGCCATCGCGTTACGCGAAGTCCAAGTATTTTAAGTTTGGAAAGCACTTTGGGAACGCAAGGCGGAACAGCGCCGAGATCCTCCGCGCACGGAAGCATGGAAGATGATTCTACCAATACGGAAAGAAGTTTCATCCCCTGCTGCATCCAGATTCTTTCCGATTTTTTCTGCCGTTTTTCAAGCAGCGCGTTCAACGCGTTTCTTTCATCCTGCGTAAAACTTCTATACGCAGTTGCGTCTCTGAACTGCCAGAGCGGGAAAAATTTACCTTTTTTATATTCAAGGAAAACCCTGTTTTTCCATTTCGCAAGCAGATAATTGCGGCTCGCGGGATGAAGAGCGAGTTTATCAATGTCTTTTTCGCCTGTTATTTTCTTTTTAAAGAGCCATAATTCTTCGCTGTTTACGCGCACAAGCGCTTTTGAGAAAATCTTGTCGGCTGCGGCTTTAATTTCATCGGCAGTAAAAGAGCCTCCCCAATTTGTGCGTAAGACTTCCATAAGTTCGTCTGTGGGAATATGCGGCTGAGATACCCAGCGGATTCTGCCTTTGTCAAAACCAAGCCTTTTTAAATCGCCTGTTGTAACCGCCGTATACGGGACAAAGCGCCCAAGAGCGGATGAATAATCGTTAGGTGAACTTGCCCATATGCGGAAAAATCCGAGAACATGATCGATTCTATACGCTTTGTAATATTTTTCCGCGACTTTAAGGCGCTGCCGCCACCACGAATAATTATCGCTTTCCTGCGCTTCCCAATTATAAATCGGGAACCCCCAATTCTGACCCTCAGGGCTATACATATCAGGCGGCGCGCCGGCGGACAGTTCGCCGGTAAAAATATCAGGATGAGCCCAAACATCACAGGAATCATCGTTCATTAAAATCGGGAGATCGCCTTCAAGAATAATGCCGGCGTCAGCGATTGCCTTTGCAGCTTTTGAAAACTGCGAATCAAGAGCCATTTGTATCCATGCCCAGAAAAGGTGCTCATCGCGCAGAGCTTTATCGTTCCAAAGTTTATTAATATCATCGGAAGTTACAATGCTGTACTCTTTCCAGTCTTTCCATGACTTTAAATCATTTATTTCTTTTAATCTTCTGTAAACCGCGTATACCTTAACCCACGCGTTTTTATCGATCCACGCGGATAAGCCGCTTGAACTCTTCGCGATTTCACCTTTGTTCGCGTCGTATATAACGCGGCATATTTCCATCTTTTCTTTTAATATTTCGTAATGGGGAAACCGTTTGTATTTATCAAATTTTTCTTTTGCGGCTTTTATGCGTTTTTTAATTGAACTGTCAACAGAAGCGTATTCGCCGAGGTCTTCGATCCTGAGGTAAAGGGGATGAAGACCGAAAGCTGTCAGGCTTGAATAAGGAGACCTTTCAAAACCTGTGTCATTAACAGGCAAGATCTGGATAAGCCCGATCTTCATCTTTTTGCAAAGAACGGCAAAATCGGCAAGGTCGGAAAATTCCCCTACTCCGATTCCGTTTTTGGTTCGAAGCGCTCCTACCGGAACCGCCGCGCCAAGAAGCCGCTTCGCGGTTGTTTTCGAGAGTTTACTGGCAGCCTGTTTTTCCATAAACGTCCCCTTTTTATAAGAATTATCCTATTATAACGCCATATTTTAAATTGGTAAACTGAAACATTGCTAAAAACGGGGTTTTCTGATACATTATTAAGGAGGAGAATAACATGAAATTAAACGATGCGGGCAATTCCCGTTATTTTTTCACATCTGAATCTGTAGGCGAAGGACATCCTGATAAACTCTGCGATCAGATTTCAGACGCGATTCTTGACGCTTGTTTAAAAGATGACCCAAACAGCAGGGTCGCCTGCGAAACATTTGCGTCATCTTCTCTGGTGCTTGTCGGCGGAGAAATCACAACCAGCACTTATGTGGAATTTTCACATATCGTGCGCGAAGTAGCCAAGCAGATCGGTTATACCGACCCTTCTTTCGGTCTTGACTACAATTCAATGGCTGTCCTGAGCATGGTTCATAACCAGTCTCCTGATATTTCACAGGGTGTTTCCGGCACAGGTTTAAAAAAGTTTAAAGGCCAGCAGGGCGCGGGCGATCAGGGGATGATGTTCGGCTATGCGTGCAATGAAACAAAAGAGCTTATGCCGCTTCCCATAACGCTTGCCCACAAGCTTTTAAAAAGCGCTTCCAAAATGCGCAAGGACGGAACGATCAAATGGCTGCGCCCGGATTCTAAAAGCCAGGTGACCATTGAATACGAAGGATTCAAGCCGGTGCGCATCGACGCCGTTGTTGTCTCTCATCAGCATGATCCTTCCGTATCGTATAATGAAATTGAATCTACAATTATAGAAAAAATTATTAAGCCGAATCTTGAACCTACAGGGCTATTGGATAAAAAAACAAAATATTTCATTAACCCGACAGGCCGTTTCGTTGTAGGCGGACCGTTCGGCGATTCAGGTTTAACAGGACGAAAAATAATCGTTGACACATACGGCGGCATGGGTCGTCACGGCGGAGGCGCCTTCTCCGGTAAAGACCCGACCAAGGTTGACCGCTCTGCGGCCTACGCGGCGCGTTATGTGGCAAAAAATATTGTAGCGGCAAAACTCGCGGACCGCTGCGAAATCCAGCTTGCCTACGCAATCGGCGTTCCCTTCCCTGTCTCCGTAATGGTAGACACATTCGGCACCGCAAAAGCGGATGAAAAAGCGATTGGAAAAGCCGTAGAAAAAGTTTTTGATTTAAGCCCCGCCGGCATTATCAAAACACTCGATCTGCGCCGTCCCATTTATTTAAAGACCGCGTCTTACGGACACTTTGGACGCAGCGATTTCCCCTGGGAAAAAACCGATAAAGTAGAGGCGCTTAAAAAAGAGATTAAATAGGGAAGAACAAAAACCACGGGAGGGGTAATGAACATTGATACTCATAAAGCGCGTGATTTTTGTGAAGCTATATTTCAAGGATACGGATTTTCGTTAGATGAAAGCAAAATTATCACGGATGTTCTCTTAAGAGCCGATCTTTACGGGATTGAATCGCATGGGATTCACAGGCTTGTCCGTTACCATGATGAAATAACATCCGGACAGGTTGACGTTAAGGCAAAACTTGAAATTGTTCATGAGACCGGGATTTCCGCATGTGTGGACGCGAACAAGGCGATGGGGCAGCTCTCAGGCGTTCAGGCAATGAACATGGCGATTAACAAGGCAAAGACCAATGGCTGCGGCATGGTAACAGTGCGCAATTCCAATCATTACGGCATCGCCAGTTTTTATACGGAAATGGCGGCGGCAGAAGATTTAATCGGCGTCTGCATGACAAATACGGAAGCGATCTGCGTTCCGACTTTCGGCTCAGAGGCAATGACGGGAACAAACGCGCTTGCTCTTGCGATGCCGGCGGAGCCTTTTACATTTTCGTATGACGCAAGTACGACTGTTGTCCCGCGCGGAAAACTTGAAGTTTACAGAAAGAACGGAGAGCCTCTTCCGCATAACTGGGCGCTTGACGCAAACGGGAAACCCTGCACAGACGCCGCTGTTGTAATCGACAACATAATCGCGAAAGCCGGGGGCGGAATCGCTCCGCTTGGGGGAATGGGAACCTTGCACGGCGGACACAAAGGCTACGGTCTTAGCATTATTGTTGATTTATTTTCAGCGGTTTTTTCAGGCGGGCTTACCTCGAATTATGTTAACAGAAAACCGGGTCTTACAGGCATTTGTCATTATTTTATGGCAATTGATTACGGCATTTTCGGCGAGAAGGCGGCTATTAAATCAGGGATGTCAAAATTCCTTCAGGAACTGCGCGACAGTAAAAAAGCAGAAGGATACAGCCGCATTTACACGCATGGAGAGAGAGAAACAGAATTAATGGCGAAGCGGATTAACGGTCAAATCCCTGTTAATGAAAAAACGCTTGAGGAAATGAAGAATATTGCAGGATCGTTAAAATTGGAACTTTCGCTTTGAATTACGCTTCCAGAGTTAATTCTTCTCTGGCGACAATAATTTTTGGATCTGTTCTGTTTGCGTAACTTTTTTCTATTTCTTCCAAAGTTTTATCTTTACGGGACGGCTCATGATGAAAAAGAACAAGTCTGCCGATGCCGAGTCCTTCGGTGGATTTTAATACCTGATCATAAGAACAATGCCCCCAACCCTTATGGCTTGCATATTCTTCCTGAGTATATTGAGCGTCATGAATAACAATGTCCGCGCCTTTTATAAACTGTCTTATTTTTTCATTTTCTTCATTAGAAGAATACATCTCATGATCATATACAGTCGCGATGGACTTGCCTTTATAAGTGATCCTGTAGCCAAGACATAAACTCGGATGGTTTAAAAATTTACTGGTAATAAAAAGATCGTCTCCCATATCCAGAGTTGTTTCTTTTATCTGATTGTATTTTATGCTGGCCGCAAGATGATCCGCCTGCACGGGCCAGTATTGCGATGCAAGCTGGTTTTCTATGATTGATTGAAGGTTGCTGTTTTCCACCGAAGCGGAACCTGTTATGCATAATTCTGTGCCGCTGACATAAACCGGAGTAAACATTGGAAAACCCATTACATGATCCCAATGAGTATGAGTAAGGAAGATTTCCGCTTTTATTTTTCCGTATTTTTTTAAATCATTTTCCATCAGCCATTCGCCGAATGGGTGCACTCCGCTTCCAAGATCGATAATTAAAAGACGCTCTCCCGCTCGTATTTCAAGACAGGCTGTGTTGCCGCCGTAAATTACTGTGTTGGGCCCCGGACTCGGAATTGAACCTCGTACTCCCCAAAAGCGCACTGAAAGCATACTTAAATTATATTATAACCTCATAAAAATAACAATATTACCTGTAAGCCGGTTTTATTGAACCAAACCCGCAAGCGGACGGGCTGTTACTTCCGATGAAAACACTCCGATATTATGCCTTGAGGCAAAATTGTACGGTTCATCAAGAGAAACATAAGCCGCCACCCTGAAATAATAAAGAGTCCCGTTTGTCAAACCTGTGATATTAACGCTGTTTTTTATACCAACATCAATCGGAGAGGAACCTAATGCCGCGTCTTCTCCGAATAATTCGCCGCGCTTTGAACTGTAATAAACAAGGTAGCCTGTATGCCTATCCTCGGTATTCGCATTCGGACTGTGCCTCCACGAAAGCGTAACCCCGCCGTCTGCCGCGACAGCTATCAAATTGCGCGGCGGCATCGGAGGCTCCCCGGGGATAAAAACAATATCAATTTCATCAAGATAAGGGCTGCCCTCCCCGTCTGAAGAAGGATAAAAATCGACCGCTAATTGCACATAACGTCCGGATATTCCCTGTAAATCCGCTCCCGGAGTAAAACTTAACCACTTGCAATTGTTTAATTGATACGGATTTTCGCTCACGCGGATAAAAAAGTTCATTTCAGAATCATCGGCAAAACGAAACCTGCCGTTCTCATTAAACTCGTTTCTTACAGAATTTTCCCTTATGCTTGTTCTTCCGCCTGAAACATTAACTTTTACAACGCCGCTTGATACATTACCAAGGTCAATCGGCCTTGTTTCAATTCTGCCGCCTGATAAAGCGTATTTTTGAATGGAGCCGCGTTCCGTGTACGCGCTGTAAATCCTCAATTCGTCGATGAGCCCGGAAAACTTTTCGCCGAGCAGAAAATTGCCGCCGCTGCCGGCATAAGGCGTATAAACCTCTCTGCTTTCTCTGCCTGCGGATGTCGCGTAAACAATCACTTCGCTGTTTCCGTCAACAAGATACTCGATAAGCCCCGTGTCCGCATCGAATCTGACAAGATGATGGCTCCATACCTTGGGAATTACATGAGAGCTGCCTGAAAATTCAATATCTAAAAAACCAGCGCCGTTCGCGGGCGCAAAGAAGTTTTTAAATGACCATTGAAGCCTGTTTTTTGAAACAGAACAATTTACTTTTTGAACTATGTACCTTCCGTTTGATAATGCATGCTGCGAACCTTTTTGAGTAATGTCCGCGGGTATTGAGGCAGCCCATGTTAAAATCTGCTCTCCGTTTTCCATATTAATCGGATAAAACCAGAACTCAATAGTGAAATCCCGCATCTTATTGCCGGGAGCGAAAAGCGCGTTTCGGCTGACAGGCTGAATTACAAGCGGCCCCCTGTTCGATTCCATTCCGGATCTTCCAAACAAAGCGGCTCCCATTCCGGCTCTTGCCAGAGCGCGATCCGCGCATTCAACGCCGGAGGGAGATGTAAGCCTGTAATGTCCGGTACTGTCCCTGAAGAGACCGGGATCTTTTTCATCGAATGAAACGCAAAGATCGAGAGCTGAAATTTCAGCTGCGACAGTCATTGACGAAAGGATCAACACTGGATTAGGTCTTAATGATTTTACTTCAGTAACGCCTGTCCTGTTTTCCGCGCTTGTCCAGGAGGCGGCTCCGCCGAGAGAAATTGTTTTTTCTCCAATCGCGGAAACACTACCGCAAACAAACAGGAAGATGTATACTATACTAATGAAGATAAATGCTTTTTTCATGGTTTTCTTATATTTTATCGGCATAAATTGATATGGATAATCAGATAAATTCGCAATTAATCATCGAAAACCTTAAAAGCGCCGCTCTGGACGCTCCGACAGCGCCCGGAGTTTACATAATGAAGAACTCGGAAGGCCAGATTATATATGTAGGTAAGGCAAAATCTCTAAAAAACCGTTTAAAATCGTATTTTTCCGGTGAAAAAGACATAAAAACCGCCACCCTGCTGCGTCATATTAATACTTTTGAGACAATTATTGTCCAAAATGAATACGAAGCCCTGCTGCTGGAAAACACGCTTATCAAACAACACTCTCCGAAATATAACATCAACTTGAAAGACGGAAAAACCTACCCTGTTATTCGCGTAACACACGAAGATTTTCCGCGCATCTTCCGCACCCGAAGAATCATTCATGACAACAGCCTCTACTACGGCCCGTTCCCGGATGTACAGGCAGTCAACGCCATGATCGAATTAATCGACAAACTTTTCCCTCTGCGCAAATGCAGAAAAATGAAAAAAAACGGTCCCTGCATGTACTATCATATAAACCGCTGCAAAGCCCCCTGCTGTAAAAAAATCAGCATTGAGGAATACGCGCTCCACGTACAGCGCGTACAAAAATTATTAGCGGGAGAGAATGATTCTCTGATTATCGATCTGACGGCCAAAATGCATGACGCGGCAAGGGCGCTCCAATTCGAGACCGCCGCTCAAATCAGAAATACAATCAAAGCGATTGAAACCCTCGCCGGGGAAGACAGTTCCGTAGAAGACTTAAATCCCGAAGACAGAGACTACATTGCCTGGGCAGCCGAAGGCGTGCTGGCGACTTTCACGGTTTTTTCTATGCGCGGCGGTAAAATGACAGGCCGCGATCTATACCGCACAAAGTCAGCCGCCGACGAATGGGACTCAGTAGAGATGTTTATTACCTCTTATTATGATTCATCAAGATTGCCTCCGGTAAAAATATACATTCAAAGCATTAGTAATAATTTGCTTAACAACTGGTTTAAGGAAAAATTTGAAAGGGAGCCAGAGCTGCTTGCGGCTGAGGAGAAACACCATGCGGCAATTTTGGCTATGGCGCGGCAGAACGCCGCTGAAGATCTGCGGAAAAGATTAAAAGAAAGGGGCGCTGGCCCTGCGTTGGATGAACTTGCAAGAGCTCTGAATCTGGATTCCAGGCCGGAGCGGATTGAAGGGTTTGATATCGCGCAGCTGGATGGTAAGCATCCTGTAGCTTCGCTTATTTCATTTAAAAACGGGGTGCCGGACAAGAAAAATTACCGTTATTTTAAATTACGCACAGTTGTCGGAATAGTTGACGACTTTGCGGCAATGCGCGAAGTTGTCAGACGCAGGTATTCGCGGCTTGTGCAGGAAGGAAAAGAAATGCCCGATTTAATTCTTATAGACGGCGGTATCGGGCAGGTAAACGCGGCAAAGGGTGTGCTTGATGAATTGGGAGTAGATTGCGGTTCAAGCGGAATTTGCGTTGCAGGGCTTGCAAAACGCGAAGAGGAAATTTGGCTGCCGCAGGCGAAGGAACCGCTGGTTTTACCGAGGCAGTCTGAGGCATTGAAGGTTTTGCAGTATGTGCGCGATGAATGTCATCGTTTTGCGACGGGTTTAAACCAAAAACTTCGATCCAAAGACCTGTTTTTCCCCATATTGGAGTCGGTGGAAGGTATCGGTCCGAAACGAGCGGCTCAAATCATGAAAGCGTATGAATCAATCGTGAATATTGCCGCGGCGGAACCTGCGGAAATGGCGGAAAAATGCAAAATAAGCGAGGCATCAGCCCGCGCAGTGAGAGCAGTGGCAAAATTATCATTAGAAGACTATGAAAAGGTTGAAAAATCTTCCAAATTCCAGTAGAATTCAAGCTTCAACATGTTACATATTGGCATAGACGTTGGCTCAACGACAGTTAAAACTGTGGTCATTCAGAGCGACACAAAAGAAATACTTTTTTCACGGTACGAACGGCATAATGCCTGTCAGAGCGAGAAGGTTCTTTCCTTTTTACAGGAAATTTTCGCGCTTTATCCGCAGGCACAGTGCAGGATTGCCCTTTGCGGTTCAGGCGGCAGAACAATAGCGGATATGATTCATGCGCCGTATATTCAGGAAGTTGTCGCTAACTCCATTGCGGTGCGGACTTTTTATCCCCAGGCAAGAGTTGCGGTAGAACTCGGCGGACAGGACGCAAAAATCGTTTTCTTTTTCCATGATAAAGCGACAAACCGCCTTGTAGCGGGAGATATGCGTATGAACGGCAGCTGCGCGGGAGGCACAGGCGCGTTCATTGACGAGGTTGCTTCCCTTCTGCGCACCCCTGTTGAAGAATTTAATACGCTTGCGGCGAAAGGCACTCAGGTTTATGACATATCCGGGCGGTGCGGCGTTTTCGCAAAGACCGATATTCAGCCGCTTTTGAATCAAGGCGGACTTTTGCCTGATATCGCCCTTTCCACCTTCCACGCGATCGCGAAACAGACCATCGGCGGGCTTGCGCAAGGTCTCGAAATAAAACCGCCTGTTGTTTTTGAAGGCGGACCTCTTACATTTAATCCTCACCTGATTAATGTTTTCGCTGAAAGACTCGGGCTTAAAGATTCGGATATTATCATTCCTCCGAAAGCCGAACTTTTTATCGCTTACGGAGCGGCGCTCAGCATCAGCGAAATGTTTACGGATTTTGACAAGAATTTCAGCCCGCAGGCCGCGCTTACATCTTTGTCCATGTACCGCGAAATTGTTGCGGGTAACACGGCTGAGCAAAATCTGCATTTCTTCAACAGCGAATCAGAGCGCAATGAGTTTATTACGCGCCACAAACTTCAGCATATCAGCAAGGATGCTGTAAATTATAAAAGAGGCGAAACGCTGCGGGTCTATCTTGGACTTGACGCGGGCTCCACTACAACAAAATTTGTTTTAATAGATGAAGATGAAAATGTAGTTGATTGTTTTTACAGCCCTAACAGGGGAGAACCATTAAAAGTTATTAAACAGGCAATGCTTGATATGTATAAAAAATATCAGGATGCCGGCGTCAATCTTGAAATCATCGCTCTTGGAACAACAGGCTACGGAGAACTTTTATTTGACAAAGCTTTAGGCGCGGATTTTCACACGGTAGAAACAGTCGCTCACGCGGCGGCAGCGCAGAAATATATTCCCAATGTGAGTTTCATTCTGGATATCGGCGGACAGGACATGAAAGCAATAAATATTTCTAACAGCATTGTGACAAATATTACCGTAAACGAAGCCTGCTCGTCCGGATGCGGTTCCTTCCTTGAAACATTCGCTGAAACTCTGCACATTCCTGTCGACAAGATTGCGCAAGCCGCGTTTGACGCAAAAAATCCAGCGCGTCTTGGAAGCAGATGCACAGTTTTCATGAACAGCACGATTATCACAGAACAGAAAAACGGAAAACAGGCTGATGACATTATGGCGGGTCTTTGCCGCTCAATAGTGGAAAATGTTTTTACTAAAGTTGTGCGCATTTCAAACCCGGCGCAGCTGGGAGATAAAATCGTTGTGCAGGGCGGAACTTTAAAAAATGACGCTGTGCTTCGCGCTCTTGAACAGTACCTTGGAAAATCTGTGGTACGCGCTCCCTATCCCGGAGAAATGGGCGCCATTGGAGTTGCGCTTTTAACAAAAAGAGAAATTGCCGAGCATGGTTATACTTCGCCTCACGGCACAAGCAGCTCTTCGCGTTTTATCGGTTTTGAAGCGTTAAAAGAATTTAATTACACGCAGGAGGCGAATTTAATCTGTCCGTTCTGCGCAAATAATTGCAACCGCACTTTAGTTCAGTTTTCTAACGGATTAACATGGGTAACAGGCAACCGCTGCGAACGCGGAGAACTTGTAGGCGACCCGAAAGATCCGCAGCTGCGCGAAGAGTTTAACAACAGAACAAAAGTAATGAACTCGGTTCCGGACATGATTAAAATGCGCAGCGAACTTTTATTTAAAGATTATCCTTTCCAGCAGCTGCTGCCGTCAAAGGATATTACAATCGGGATTCCGAGGGTGCTGGATTTCTGGCGCAACATGCCTTTCTGGAATGTCTTTTGGGGCGCTCTTGGTTTTAAAGTGAAATTATCGAAGCGAAGCTCGCGCACACTTTACGAAAAAGGCATTCAATTTGTGGCAAGCGATACCGTCTGCTTCCCCGCAAAGCTGGTTCACGGTCATATTGAAGATTTAATAGAGAGCAAAGTAGACAGGATTTTCTTTCCGCAGATAAACAGACTGCCGCCTGACAATCAGGAAAAAAACAGCACATTTACATGCCCTGTTTTAAAAGGCTACCCTCTTTCCATCAGGTTTTCAAATAACCCCGAAGAAAAACACAACATTCCGTTCGATACGCCAATCTGCCACTGGTTCTCAAAAAGGGATCTGGATTATCAAATATGCCGTTATATGAAGGAGACTTTTAACATTCCTGAAAGAACGGTATTGGCGGCAATCAAGCAGGGAGATAAAGCGTTTGCTGATTTCAACAATATAATGAAAGAAAACGGCAAAAATATAATTGAAGAAATAGAGAAAAAAGGCGGTTTTGCCGTCGTTATAGCCGGAAGAGACTATCAGTATGATGAGCATATAAACCACAATCTATCGCGTTATTTTACTAGCCTCGGCATTCCCGTGCTTACGCTGGACTCACTATCGAATCTGAATAAAGTGCATCTGGATAAATCACGCGTGGAGATAACCAACAATAACCACGCCCGCCTGTTATCGGGAGCCATCGTAGCGGCAGAACATCCCGCTCTTGAATATGTTAATATTTTCAGTTTCGGCTGCGGTCATGACGCCGTTTACACAGACGAAACCACGCGCATTATGGACGAAATATCAGGCAAATCCCCGTTGATTTTAAAAATGGACGAAAGCGAAATCGCAGGTCCTTTGCGCATCCGTGTCCGCTCATTCATCGAAACAGTTATGACCCGCCGCAAAAAAACAGCGCATAACGCAAAACCTCTCGGCGATCCATATCCTGTAAAACTCAATAAAACGGATAAAGAAAAAGTTATTTTAATTCCAAATGTCAGCAGAGCTTTCTGTTTAATACTGTCAGCCGCTCTCGTTAATAAAGGATACCGCGCGGAACCTCTGCCGATGGGCGGCGCGGACGCTATCGCGATGGGTAAAAAATATGTGCATAACGATATGTGTCTGCCCGCGCAGATTGTAATCGGCGAAGCAATCCTTGCTCTTAGAAGCGGCAAATACGATCCTGAAAACACAGTTGTAGGAACCGCGAAGGTTTTATGCGACTGCCGCCTTTCCAACTATATGCCTCTTACAAGAAAAGCGCTTGACGAAGCGGGATTCCCGCAGGTAGCCGTTATCACGACAGATATGGAAGATTTGAAAAACGCGCATCCCGGCATGAGCTTTACCCCCATGACGTACGCCAATGTTGTCTGGGGAATAATTCAAGCAGACGCGCTTGAGTATCTCCGCAGAAAAATACGCCCATACGAACTTCAAAAAGGTGAAACCGATAAAGTAGTAGAAAACGCGTTTATAGAAATTTCAGACGGTCTTGCCAAAAGCGGCATGCGAGGAACGGTCAAACCTTTTAAAAAAGCGATAAAGGATCTGTGCAAAATACGCTATGACCGCTCGAAACTGAAGGATCAGGTGCTTATTCAGGGAGAATATCTTTTAACCTTCCATCCGGGATCGAATCAGCAGGTTGAAAAGTATCTGGAAAAAAACGGTATGGAAGTAATTTTCCCCAGAATGTACGGCATTTACCGCCATCTTTTCCTTAACCACACAGTGGCGGAAATAAATGAATTTAAGGTAAAACATTCGTTATACGACACTTTCTTCGCTAAAGCCGGAAACGCGTTTATGGACTATGCCGTAAAACAAACCGATAAAATCGCAAAAATGCATCCGCTTTATGAGCCGGATGTAACTCTGGAAGAAGTCGCAAAATTTAGCGATCACATAATGCATCATTCGATTTTATCAGGCGAATCTTTTTTAATAGCTGCGGACATTCTTCATTACGCCGAAAAGGGTATAAGATCATTCGTAATTCTCCAGCCATTCGGCTGCCTTCCAAACCACATCTGCGGACGCGGAATTATCAAAAAATTAAAAGATCACTACCCCAGCATTCAAATCCTGCCGCTAGATTATGATCCCGACGTAAGTTTCGCTAACATAGAAAACAGGCTGCAGATGTTGATAATGAATGCGCGCAGTTTCCGTAAAGCGGGATAAAGTCAATTGTCTAAGCGGAATATCATACCAATTGAAACAGTATTAGATTACTTATTAAATTTACTATTTTACAAATCTAAATGAATAACCACAGAGAATTGTATAATAGAAACCATCGTTAAAATCGAAAGAACCTATAGCTCGTATATCAAGGTAATGCGGTTTTGTTCCAATTTTTCCGCCGATAATTACATTAAACGCAAATCTATCATGTATTAAATCCGGAAAATTTATTCTTTGCGGAGCTCCAATAATTGTAAACATTCGACCAACTCCGACTCCGAAAAAGAAACCTCCTTCTTCAAAGCCATCTTCACCAATAAAACCACAAAAATTTGCGTATGGATAAAATGACAAATATTTATCTCCTTCTGCCCCATTTGGATTAAAAAAAAGCGCATCACAGCCAAATTCAATGAATGTGTATGGAATCGGAGCTATTGTTATATTAAAATTACCGCTTACAATTGGAGAAAACGTTTCATATATCACACCAAAAGTTAATGGTAACGCTCCTAGAAACATTAAACTTGTTCCACCCAAAATAGAAAAAAATCCTCCATCATCAATCCCTCCAAAAGAAAAAAGCCCCCCAACGATTCCCGCCAAAGCAGGAACACCATAAAAACTGCCCACATTCACTCCAACACTATTGAAACGCCGTTCATCATTCCAAAAATTATCCCATGCCATAGTTCTTTCTCTTGCCTTTCGCTGTTGTTCTCTATTCCATCGATTTTTCACCTCTTGTTGCTTTTGAACTTGTTCTCGTTCTTGTCTCTCTTTATCTGTTTCTGTAAGTTCAATTGCAAGTACATTCATTAAACGAAAACCATCTTCTACATTTTGATATCTTTTTTGCGTTCCCTGCTGCTGGCTTCCATCATTTAATTTTATTATCGACGCCGAGAAATATTTATGTTCTCCAATGATACGCGCATTCACGCTTAGAACATATTCAGTACTAACGCCAATTCTGCGAATGTTAGCCGGATTATTTATATCTTTATTTTGATTAGAATATTCTTGTTGTACTCTTTCTAAAGAAACTGTGCGCGGATAAACAGCAAATCTGCCTGTATTAACTATATCAGTTGCAAGAATTTGCGCTAAAACTTCGGCATCTTCTTGATTTATACCGCTTGATTGAACATTAATGCGAGGAACAGATAGCCGGTTCAGCTTTACTTGATTTTGCTTTATATTAATATTACCTGTAATTTTATTAGCCATTTGAGGGATTAAATTAATTGTATCTTCTATACGCGTATATTGACGATAATCACCTGCGACTTGTCTAAGCTCATTTATATGCATAATAGAAACAAGAAGTAATTTTTTAGTATTAACGCCGCTTCCAAGACTTGTAATATGACCTGCAAGAACATAATCGGCATTTAATACTCTTCTGCCTAAATCTATAATTGTATCCGGGTCTATCATATTTTCACGTTGAAATTGACGTTCCATCATCACGCTTAAAGTAGCGCTTGTGCGCGGTATAATAGTAAATATTTTGCTGACATCCCTATTATAAGAAAAAAATTCAGCTATGGTTTCTGCTTCTTCTTGAGTTCCACCTGTAAACGGCAGAATCGCAAGACGAGGAAGATCTTGTGCAAATAATGATACTGTTGATATAATAATTACAATTACTAAAAAATATAACCTTCGCATAATGTATTCTCCATATTCAACTAATTTATCTAAATACTAACTCCAAATCCTATAATCTCTCAAAAGCTTTTTTGATAATTTCTTCAAGTCCTGGTTGTGTTCTTGGGTCATAAAGGAATCGTAACGCCCTTCGTCCTTCATTTATTACTGTTCTATCTTCCAGATTTACCGGTGTAAAAGTTCCGGCAGGCGTTTTAACTGTTTCGCTTTGTAAAACTTCGCCTGTGACAATGTCGTACAATGTAAAATTACAAGAAGCAGAAATTAGCGGAGCTTTATTATATTCAGGTATACCTGTTTCCAAGCTGGTCTGTGATCGGCAGATAATTAAGTATCTTGCAGGAAAAGAAACTATCTTATTTTGAATATGCTTGATAATACCGTCATCATCAATTGAACCGGAAATATAGAATGAAGGTATGTTATAATTTACTGCTTGCATTTTATATTGTCCTGAAACAATTACTTTAAATTGATTAATTACAATAGAATTTTGATTAACGCTTTCTCCGCTCTGTGTTTGTATTGTTTCTAATCCGGTAATAACATATCTTCCTGAATCTTTAATAGCGCTAACCGCTTCTTTAAAATCGTTTAGAATATTTAATCTGACAGGTTTTATTTGAAGATGCGTTCCTTCGCGTTGAATAGTGAATAATAATGTATTTTGCAATGTCCGCAGAATACCATCGTAATACCTTTCCTGATTATAAATAATTCTTGCGCTTTTACTGTCAATGACATGCGCAAAAACAACAGCGTTTCTGTAGAGTTTGTTAATAAGTATATCCAATTGTTCAAGAAGCGCATTTGAGTTTACTTCATTTATAGAAATAATAACACAGTTGTTTCTCAGCCATGAATAATAATCTTCAAAACTAGAAGGCTTTTGGTTTTGAATTACCTGAAAAAGATTCTTTTGTCCAAAAAAACGATAAGCTAAAAAAGCCGCTTCTTCATTTTCAACATATTGTTTTGCCTTTTCGTAATCTTTTATCGGTATGGATAAAAGAGCGCGTGCTACAATGCGTCCATTTTCTCTTTCTATTTTTCTTGCCTGTTCTTTAACTCCTGTAATGGGAACATTAGTGGAAAAAGAAGATGTTTCCATGTACACAGTAAATACATCTTCTATGCTGCTGGAATAAGACTGCGATTGAACATTTATATCAATTTGTCCTTGAAAACGGGTCGTGATTGATGAAGCAATTTGTTGTACTGCGTTCTGCCACGCACCTTTTAGAGCATCCTGTTCGCTTATCGAAGGTTGTGAAATTCCAACTGCGTATTTAAATTGTAAAGTATCTCCTGGCGGATTAATATCCCAATTAACAGGAATTTGAGCAAAAGCAATTGAATTAATAAATATTAATAAAAATATTGTAAATATTATCTTTTTCATTTTTACTCCATTTATCAATTATTGGGTTATCTGCCCATTCACTATTTTGAATACATTCCATTGCACCTCGTCCAAACTTTCCGGAACAGAAAACATCTCAATAAGTCCATTTCTGTTATAAACACGAACTGTTGCGCCGGAATTTGAGAGTTCATTAGAAGATGAATTGTTCCTATTTGTGTAATCATGGATAAATAATTGATAAACGGCATATAAATCAGTTTCAATAATTGTAATTGTCTCCGGTCCAAAACCATTCATTGCGTCACGATCAAGCGTTACTGAACCGTCTGCAGCATTATGCATATCCCTGTAAGAAATATGATATCCACATTCTTTAATAAGATGTATATCAAGATCGAGGGGACGCTGACCCCAATCAAGAACAATACGAAGATAATCGCCGCGCATAACAGGTGAAACGGAAATTCTATTATTATATATATTATTTAATTTAACTTTAATTTCCATTTGAAAAGAGATAAAACCATTTTTGGAAAAGCTCAGAGTATAAATGCCGTCATCATGTTTTGGGAAAGCTGCAATTCCGTCTTTATCTGTTGTAAATATGCCAATCCCTGTTATATCTATTTTAGCGCCGTCAACTGCTTTTCCATCCAACGCATTTGTAAAACGCAAAGGTATAAAATTATCCATTCTAAGACGCATCATTCTGTTTACAATCATAAGATCTTCCCTGCTTGTCTGAGCCGGTAAAACAACTGTAAAAATTGTAAATATTCCTAATAAAATTATTATTCTTTTCATCCTAATCTTCCTTTTTCATTTAATTACTAAAAAGCCCTGATCGCTCTTACTGAGTAAGCCGTATTTAATTTACCTTCGAACTGAGCTCCTGAAATATTAAACTGGTACCATGCAGTATTATTACTTTCTCCTCTTGTTGAAGACCAATAAGTCTGTATTCCAAGATTTGCAATGCCTGTTCTTTGCAGGTTTTGATATATTAAATTTAATTCGCTTCGTGAAGGTAAATACCAGTCATTATAACCGCCTCCGCGAAAATTGCTAGAGGTGGTTACCGCATCGTTCCATAAATAGTCACCTAATAAACGACTTACTTCCATATAACTATTACCTTCTACAAAGAAAATAATACCGCCGCCAGGACCTGTATCGCCAATTTTATATGTTCTGTTATTTTGATTTAATGGCAATATCCTATCGTCTTCTACGGTTATTCCGGAAAGGAATCTTGTCATTATTAAATTAATTCCATTATGTATATCCTGCGAATTAACACGATTATTAACACTATGAGGAATCTGTCCATTTATAACATTTAACATTCTAATTGTTACAGAATAATCATTCCCTATTACATCTATATCGCCTGTAACAATATAATTAATATTTCTAATTTGAAGCTTTTCTCTGTTTTCTGTACTTGATATTTCACTTGCCATAATTTTTTGTTCAACTAGCAATCTGTCGATATCATTTCGTGTAACTATATAAAATTTTCCGGCAGTGACCATCCGGCTTTCTACAAGATTACGCATGGCAGACGCATCTTTTCTGATATTCTCGTTACCGATATTATGTTTTAGCTCGACAACCGCAAGCCGCGGTAAAATATTTTGCTGCGCAAATATAAAAGCAGTTGTTAGCGTTAATAAAATTAATGAAAATAAAATCTTTTTCATATAATTACCTCCAAAACACCTTTATTACTTATTATTCCCATCCGCCATCATTACTATATAAAGTACTGTTCATAGATTGACTTGCGCCGGCAGTACTATCGCGTTTTTTTAAACCAGAAAATGATTGGCTATAATAAAAAGCGACATTACCGTTTTTATCTGCTTTATTTAATGTGTCAATTACTCCGCCGTTTTTAATAAACAAACCAGAAATAATAATATAAACACCACCGCCATTATTATTACTTGTATTAGCTGTAATCATTCCGCCGTTCATTACGAATCTTCCGCCGGGAGAAATATATACTCCTCCTCCCCCAAATTCCTGACTTAATGCTTTATTACCGCTTATTGTTCCATTATTCATAATAAAAGAGGCTCTTGGACTAACAAAAACACCTCCCCCTGATTCACTACTATTATTTTTTATAACGCCGCCATTCATAACCATTACTCCGCCTGAAAAAGAGGGTCCATTATTAATTCCTACAATAACGCCTGAGTCACTTGCGCCGTATATAGACGAGCCATCCAGTAATTCAAGCCTGCCGCCGTCAACAAGAACGACAGGTGCATTTTTATTATTTCCATTCAATGAAATATTTTCACCTAAAACAAGTGTAATACTTTTATATATCGTAAAAAGAGGAAAATCATTATCATTTGTTATTGTCCTAAAATCAGAATCTCCTTTTAAATATATCGTTTTATATATATTCCCAGTAAAAGTAATATTGCTGTAAAAAATATCATTTTTAATTATTATAGCGTAATCGGCAGAACCCTGATTATTAATTCTTTGTAATTCATTCATAAATTGATCTACTGTATCAACCGTTTTATAATCCAATAGATCAATTAACGAATGAGAGGATTCTTTATTTTTTTCATTCAACATAGAATAATTAATAGTTTTAGCGCAGCTTAATTGCATTAATAAAATAATTAAATTCAATAGAAGAAATTTTTTCATAATCCATATCCCTTGATGTAAAACAAAGGGTAGGTTTATTAAACTCTACCCTTCGTATAGTTAAAAAATCACATGGAACAATCATCGCCTGCAAATATTGCAGCGCGTATGCGATCTCGTTGTTCTGTCAGCTGCTTAATTAAATTTTCTCTGCCTTCTCTGTCAATATCATTTTGACGAATTTTTAATTGTTTTATTATATTGTCAACTATTGTTTCCGGATTAATATTTTCAATCATTGCGATTATTTGGTTTCGCTGACAACGTACCAGCACATAAGCTACATAATAGTTTTTTCCATTCTCGGCGCCCCTTTCCACAAACCATTCTCTTGGATCATAGCTTGGAACTTTTGTTCTGATAGTATTGGTGATGACTGTTTCAACAATGCTGGATTCATCCACAATATCGTCTTCTGACATAGACAATGAGAATGTAGTTGTATCAATTCTTGCAACAATATCAGATGCGATATTTTTGGCTAAAGATATTTGAATATTATCTCTAGCTCTGTCTCTGGCTAACCGTTCTGACGCTGCTCTTGATGAAATCCCAACATCATAAAACCATTGCGAAACGCCTGTAGCCTCTGCTTCATAACTATACGGCTGGTTTACCCACTGAGGCTGTTCCTGGGCAAAACAGATTGCGGATGCTCCTATAATAAGAGCAAAAATTACAATTCTTTTCATAAAAATCTCCTGTTTTTATAGACCAAATAAAGGTCTGATTAACATTAATATAGACCATAATATGGTCTTTGTCCACTGTTTATGAGAATTTTTTTAGAATTTTTTAACAGAAAAAATCAAAATAATAATAAAAATAATGAATTCATTAGACTTTATACAACATTACAAAAAGTAATTATTACAAAGAAAAAAAATATAGTGCAAAAAAATAATTTATTGGCTCATTATATGGTCTATATAAAAAATCAATATATTCTGTATAATATGGAAATAAATAGTATCGCCAGTATATTTGCAAAAAATGTTATTAAATACAGAAAAAGAAAAGGTCTATCTCAATACGAATTAGCGGATTTAAGCGGAATAAGCAGAGCTATGATAAGTCATTATGAAAGAGAGGGGATGTTTCCTCCGGCAGAACGGTTACAAGCACTTGCCAATTCGCTGGATATTCCAGTTTATAAATTATATAAACAGGCGGAAAAGGAAGAAAATCCAGAAATGGATTTTTCAGGCATAGACCCAAGAAGCATAAAAAAATTCAAAGATATTCTATCTCTCCCGCCTGATGATCGCAACGATTTATACCGCATATTGAATAAAATGCTTAGAAAAAATCAACTTGAAAAAGAGCAGAAAAAATAAATTTTATATGCTTAAAAATAATAACCACTTAACAAATGTATGTATCTTTTTTATCGGGTGTGTGTTATAATATGCATAGGAGAAAAGCATGGGAATAGTACGGACAGAAATAACGTTAAAAAACCTGAGAGACGATAATCTTGCCAGCAGCGGCTATATTAAATCAGAAGACATAAGGACGGCAACAGTAACAGCGATAGCGGATACTGGCTCAATGTATTTAGTTATAACAGAAGAACTTCGTCAAAAACTTGGACTAGAAGTAAAAGAAGAAAAAACCGCTCATATAGCAAACGGGCAGCAAATCACCTCTCAAATTACAGAAGCTGTAGAAGTACATTGGAAAGACAGGGAAACAACAGTACATGCAATGGTTATTCCAGGAGCGACAAAAATTCTGTTCGGCGCTCTGCCCATGGAAGCCATGGATCTTATGGTCAACCCCGTAACCCAGGAAGTTGTCGGCATACACGGCGACAGAGAGGAGCATCTGGCTCTGTAACATGCTCCCAACTGCTGACAAATCCCGCATAATAATTTACTATATAATCAGTGAAGAACCCATTTTCCCCGGCTAATAAAATCTCTGGAACATTATATATCGTTCTTCTTATAGTGTTGGGCTGTTTAATTCTGCTGATTATTTTAGGCACTATTTTCGGATTGGTCAGATCGGAAACCAGTCCTGTCCTGAAACTCGGCGGATCTGTCCGCGCGGAGCATGCCGGGACGCGGGACGATATCCGTGTTTTTGCAGGGCTTGGACGGCTCAGAATTCCGCTTGTAAACTCATCAACATTGCTTCTTACAATCGCGTTTCCATATAACGCGAATGACGCCGCCTTTACAGAAGAATTAGCGGTAAAAATAAGCGACTTTAGGGCTATTGCGGCTGGTTATTTTTCGTCGCTGCCGGAAGACAATATTATTCAAATCAACGAAGAAACGGCAAAACTGGAAATTTTAAAGCGATATAACGCGAATCTCAGGCTTGGAAGTATTGAAACATTGTATTTTAGTGATATGATGGTAATTGACGCCAATTTCTAGCTGCTAAAGCAAGCTGCCTTAGCAGCAACGCAACTATACATTAATATAAGTGTCAAAATATATGTTCGGGAGTTTTTATGAATTGGACATCGGCCGCCGCGCAAATAATGATCGCGATAATCCCCGTTGTGGGAATTGTAATGGGTTCTGTGGTGATTTTTTTCTACCTTTTGTGGAATCACCGCCGAAGAACTCTGCTGATTAAAACGGGGCAGTATAAAAGACCCGAGTTTGATCTTCTTTCGTTCAGTCTGCTGTCCGGGCTGCTTTTAAGCAGCGTCGGTATTGCCTTAACTGTGCTGTTATCAATTATTACAGAGGGGGCTTCATACGGCTTATTGGGCGGCATCATCCCGCTGTCGTTAGGCTTTGGACTGTTAGCCAATTATGTAATCAAACGCTTCGATAAGCGCAATGTTTGACGAATCCCAGGCAGAGGATAAACCTCGCAGGGAAAGAGGCGGCGAATCTGACTATAACGATCAGTTAATAGTCGGTCAGGTTGTATCGGGGCAGAAGGATCTTTTCCGGCTTTTAGTGCGTCAGCATGAAAGAGCGGTATACGGAATGGGATTGAGTTTTTTCCGCAATCCCGAAGATGCTTCCGATTTTACGCAGGAGGTTTTCCTGAAGGCTTACCGCAGCCTTTCTCATTTTGAAGGAAGAAGCAGGTTCTCCACCTGGCTTTACAAAATTGCGTATAACACCGCGTTAAACGAGGTGAACAGGAGGAAGGAATACCGCAGCCTTGCGGAAGAGGATGCGAACAAGCTTCTAAGCAGCGATGAGACTCCGGAAAGGCTCGCTCTTAGAAATGCCGCAAGGGAAGCGGTTCAGGCGGCGATAAAAGAACTGCCGGAGCGTTTCAGGGTTTGCATTGATTTATTCTTTTTTTACGATCGTTCGTACCAGGAGATTGAGGCGATTACAGGAATTCCTGTAAACACTATAAAGTCTCATGTATTTCGGGCGAAAATTATATTAAGGGAAAAACTTGAATGTTTGTCGGAAAATTTATGAGGAGTAATGTATGACCTGTTCAAAAATTTTGGATATGATTTATGAAGACGGACCTATTCCGTTACTAAACCAGCTTCAGATATGGGCGCATACTTTTTTCTGCTCCGATTGCGCGGAAAAAATCAATCGTTACGAATCCGCAAAAGAAATTTTACAAGAAGACTTTTTTCCGAAATCTCCAGATTTTGAAAATTCAATTATGGCAAGAATCGCTATTGAAGAAGAACAAAAAGCTGTCGAGAACCCCGCATACGCCGCTCCGGGCGGTCTTTCAACACGGGGTTGGGTAATTGCGGGGTTTGTAATTTTGGTTTCGCTTGTAACAGCGTACTTTGGATTTGATTTTCGCAGCCTTGCAAATGAGTTGGGCGCGTCATTTGTTCTGCCTGTCGGGATCACTGTCGGCATTGTAGTTACAAGCTACGGCGCGTTTTTTATCGGCAGCCATTTAAAGGAACTTACAGAACGCTTTGGGCTATAAAGGCGCTAAATTATTAATTCTAATAATTCTCTTCGCTTCATGTTCACAGCATGAATCTTCGCGTGTCGATCTGGCTTTAGGAACTGTTTGTTCCATTACGCTTTTTGAAAACGGCAAAGACAGTATTTATGATGAAATTTTTCTTAGAATCCGCGAAATAGAAAATTTGATGAGCGTTAATATTCCTGTTTCCGATATAAGCCGAATTAATGAAAATGCCGGCATTGCGCCTGTGATTGTTCACAAAGATACTTTTAAAGTAATAAAACGCGCGTTGTTTTTCGCGCAAGCGTCAGGCGGCGCGTTTGATCCGTCTGTCGGGCCTTTGGTGAATCTTTGGAATATTTCGGGAGATAATCCAACCGTTCCGTCTCCAAAAGAAATTAATGAAACGCTTGCTCTAATAAACTGGCGGTTTGTTTTGTTAGACGATAACGAGCAAAGCGTTTTTTTAACACACAGCGGCATGGCGCTGGATTTGGGAGCTATCGCCAAAGGTTTTGCCGCCGATGAAGCCGCTAAAATAATAAAAAAAGAGAAAATCGCCCGCGCAAAAATTGATCTTGGCGGAAATATAATTATGTTAGGCGAAAGAAAGGATAAGCGTCTATGGAGGGTTGGGATTCAGAATCCAGGAGCATCGCGCGGCTCAATTATCGGCGTGCTGCAGGTGCCGGAAAAAACTATTGTTACATCCGGCGTTTACGAACGTTACTTTGAAGAAAACGGCGTACATTACCATCATCTTTTCTCGCCTTTTTTAGGTTATCCTGCGCAAAACGGTTTATTATCTGTCACTGTTGTTACGGATGTTTCAATGGACGGTGATGCTCTTAGCACAACTGTCTTTGTTCTTGGATACGAAAAAGGAAGTGATTTACTTAGATCGTTTCCCGGCGCGCATGGTATTTTTGTTTTTGATGATAACAGCGTCCGCATAACTGACGGCATAGATTTTTCAATTACTGATAAGACATATTATATTGAATAAAAATTTAAAAAAGAGGTTCACACAGAGACGCAAAGGCGCGAAGGACATGAAGTTTAAATACCACGGCAGCCAGGCGATTAATACTGTAAAAATCAGAATTAAATAGCCTGCGGGTTTTGTATATATCCGGCTCTGCTCTTTGATAAATTCTGTCTGCTCTGCGCTTAGTTCAAGCAATATGCTGTCAATATCCGCGATAAGGTTTTTGCCTGTTACTTTGTATTTTCTGCTCATAATAACGGAAAACATCTGTAAAGATTCGCCTAACAGTTTTCCAAAAACGCCGGGTAATTGCAAATCCTGCCTTATTGTTACTTTTGACAGCATAATGAGCGCTTGAAGCGTTACGGCGCGGTGAATACCGGCTTCTAACGCGCCTGATGTGATTTTAAACGCTCCAATAGTAAAAAGCACGCGTCCGTATGGGATGATCAGGTTGAACGCAATAATAAATAAGGTAATTAAAACCGTAAAAATAAAATTGGTTTTTTTGCCGCAAAGGAACGCAAGAAGCCAAAAAAATAAAAATTGCATTACTCTGTATTCTATGCCAGAATTAAATAAAAGCGCCGGGATTATTAATAATCCTGTTATAAATAAAGCCTTCGCGCTGAAGGCACTTTGGTAAAACTCATTCCTTTTCATTTCTAATTCCCTTGAACCATTTTGATTTTCTAATAAACGCTTCGCAGAAAATACCAAGAACAATGCCTGTTATTAACCCTGCCGCTAAAAATGCAGGCGCGATATACCTGACATTGCCTCGGAAAATAAATACATGCGCTATAACAAGCTGCGATAAATTCGAAACAACAGCGCCTGCTGTTCCAATGCCTATAAATGATATATGCTTTTTACCAAACACATTGCATAAAAAATACATAAGCAAAGCCGATAAAAAACTCCCCGTCATGGAAAAAAGAAAAACATACGAAAACAGCGTTCCTGAAATCAATGCCTGCCCTATTACTTTTATGCTGACTAAAACTAAAAAAGACTGCAATGGAAAAATATTACACGCAAGCATAATCGGCAGATTCGCAAGCCCGATCCGCATAAAAGGAAGCGGTTTTGGTATCATGTACTCGACAGCCGAGAGGAAGAGGCAGAATGCGCCTAGCATCGCAAGGTTCTTTGCCCCGGCGTCATTATTACCATGCGACACTGTCAACATCATTGCCTCCTGCGCTGCGCATTATTAATAAAACATTATTAGGAAGGCAGGCGGCCCACTCTCCCTGCCTTGTAATAAAACCTGCCGCTATGCAGGTCTGATTATTGCACGGAGAGCTGACTATCCATGCGCGGTTTTTTTCGAGTTTAATAGTTGTAACTCCGAGAGGGCCGTAAATATCAACTGTTTCTTCAGCCTCAGCAGGATATGTCCATTCGCCGCCTTGAGAGCGTATTAGTATCTGCGGCTGTGCCTGCGGCATTATATAAACTTTATATACCGCGAAGAATGTTAATATTATAACAAGAAGGATAATTAAAATGTCGAACGGTTTTAACCATGATTTCATTATATAAATAATATCAGAACCATCGGCGGAACTTAAAAAATACAATCATGACAATTGCAACTAAACACATAACGCCGAGAACAATGAAATACCCAAAGCTAGTGCCTAATTCGGGCATATTTTCAAAATTCATGCCGTATATTCCCGCGATAAAAGACAGAGGAATAAAGATGGCGGAAATCATCGCCAAAACTTTCATTACCTTGTTCAGCTGATACGATAAAACAGACAAATTCACTTCCATGATACTCGACAGCCATTCGCGGTAATGTTCTACCTGCATTACAGCATGATCCAAATTTTCAATAAGATCCTGCAAGAATGGTTTTATCTCCCCTGTTTGGAAAAATGATTCTTGCCGGGAAATTAATAATAAATTGTTTCTTAGCGGCAGAATCGCTTTCTTTACCAGCAGCAGATATTTTTTAGTTTCCTGTATCTCCTCGATATAAGTATCATCGCTTGTTCTGGTAGCGCGATCCTCCAGATTTTCTATATGTTCTTCTAAATGGTTTATAGAGTTAAAATATTCATCTACAATTTTATCTATAATTAAATAAGCCAAATAATCGCTTTCCATTTTGCGGATTTCACCCGTGTTTTCAATTATTTTTTTTCTAATACTTTCAAACGCGCCTCTTGATAATTCCTGAAAAGTTAACAGGACATTTTTCATAATAATTACTCCAACCTGGGTAATAATTAATTCATCCGCCTTTCCGTCATGGGAAACAGAGCGCCGGTCCTTCCTGAAAGGCAGGAAAAATTTTTTCTTTTCTGCGTTTGAACGGAAAAAAGTATTCTTTTTTTGTATAATTGTCTTAACTAACAAGAATCTGTATTTATCAAAAACCTCCATTTTGGCCTGTTGTTCTGTTTGCAGAATATCTTCGATGGTTAAAGGGTGAATATCCAGCAATTCACCTAACCGCTTAATTGAATCAATGTCTTTTAATCCGCTGACATTTATCCATAGCATTTTTGAATCGTCTTTAAGTTTTATTACTTCATCAATGGAAGAGACATCTTTTGTCTGCGCAGATTCTGAATCATAATTTATAAAAGATAATTTCATTTCCGCAGCGGGTATGTCCCCTGCATAAACCGGATTAATAACATCTAAATATTTTGATTTTGCTGACGCCATCCGTATTTCTCCCAATCATTAATACCTGATAGCCTAACGAATATACAAAACCGCACCCTTCTGCCGGATACACGTGAGGATTGATTCGTATATTTATGTTAAACCGATATATTAATTATTTAGAACCCGATTTACCAAAAACTCCTACTCTATCCTGTTCTTCCAATATTTCGTTTTCCATTTCATTTATTTTAGCATTATAGTCCGCTTCTTCTTTTTTAAAGGTGTCTTCAATTTCATTTATTTTTTCTTCGCGTTTAGCTTCTTCGTTTCTTTCCATTTCAATTATTTCATTCATTTCTTTTACTCTTTCTTTCTCTTTCATAATAATCCTTCCTTCTATTTTATTTATATAATAGGGAAATTCCCTTTATATACAGGTCATGGCAGCATCTGACGATTTTGTCCACACTTCTCGCCAATGGCACTATCATATCATATATTGGCGTTTTTTACAAGACTTTTTATTGTCAAATGTTTTATAACAATGAATTCGCCTAATATGCATATTAAAATCCATATTTACTCTTTTTCAAAATTTCGCTAAATTTGCCTTATGAAGAAAATATCCCTGACAGGTATAAAGCCGACAGGCGACCTGCATATCGGCAACTACTTCGGCGCTATAAAACCTGCGCTTGAACTTGTCAAAGATTACGATGCAAGGTATTTTATCGCCGATTACCACGCGCTTAACACGATGAAAGACGCGAAAGAACTTAACTCCACAATCAGGCAGGTTGCCGCAGGCTGGCTTGCTTCGGGGCTCGACCCAGAAAAAGTTATTTTTTACAGGCAAAGTTCCATCCCTGAAGTTTTTGAACTAACCGCAATGCTCATGGCGTTTACAAGCAAAGGTCTTATGAACCGCGCCCACGCCTACAAAGCCGCGATTCAGGAAAACAGCGAAAAGGGCGATGACACAGACGCTGGAATTAACATGGGGCTTTTTACATACCCTGTATTAATGGCGGCAGATATTATCATTTTTGATTCGGATATAGTTCCTGTCGGCAAGGATCAGGTGCAGCATATCGAGATGGCGCAGGATATCGCGCAGTCTGTAAACGCGAATTACGGGCAGCAGGTTTTAAAAGTTCCTCAGGCGGCGGTTCAGGAAGATTCCGCCGTTATCCCGGGGCTAGACGGCCGCAAGATGAGTAAGAGCTACAACAATGTAATCCCTCTTTTCGCGCCTGAAAAAACGCTGCGAAAAACAATTATGCGCATAACAACAAACTCGCAAACTGTAGAAGAGCCGAAAAATCCCGATGAAAGCCAGATTTACCAGCTCTATAAATTATTCGCAGACAGCGAAGAGCAAACCGCCCTTACAAACCGTTACCGCGCAGGCGGAATGGGCTGGGGGGACGCAAAGGAAGAACTGTTTCGCGTAATTAACCGCTGTTTGTCCCCTATCCGCGAACGCTATGACGCGATAATGGCGGACATCCCCGCGCTGGATAAAATTCTGGCGCAGGGAGCAGAAAAGGCAAGGCCGATTGCTTCGGCGACTGTTAAGCGTTTCCGCAAAGCGGCGGGAATAGATTAATACAGGGGNATTTATGAATACAATCGCGTGTATAGGAAGCGGCAATATGGGCTTCGCTTTAATGAAGCGCGCCGCAAAGGGAACGGAAATCTACATTACAGACGCTGACGCGCAGAAAGCGAAACAGGCGGCGGCGGAACTTGGAGCGAAAGTTTTATCTTCCAATGAAGAAGCGGCGGAAAAAGGCGGCATTGTATTTCTTGCCGTTAAACCGCAAATTTTACCGCAGGTGTTAGGCGAAATTGCGCCGGCTGTTGTAAAAAGACACGGGGCCGGCATACCGCCTGTGCTAGTTTCAATGGCGGCAGGCTGGTCAATCGAAAAGATACAAGAATCCATCGGAGAAAAAATCCCAACAGTAAGAATAATGCCCAACACGCCCGCTCTTATCGGCAAGGGAATGATCGCGATGTCTTATTCTGCCGAAGTTCCGGCGCAGACTGTATCGTCTTTAGGAAAGATTTTAAGCGGCGCAGGCGTTGTAGACATTGTAGAAGAGCGGTTCATGAATGCGGTTACAGGGCTTTCAGGTTCCGGTCCTGCGTATGTGTATTTATTTATCGAAGCATTAGCGGACGGCGGAGTTCAGGCAGGGCTTCCAAGAGACAAGGCGCTTAAGTACGCAGCTCAAACAGTTTCCGGGTCAGCCGCGATGGTTCAGGAAACAGGCAAACACCCCGGCGAATTAAAAGATATGGTAACATCCCCGGGCGGCACCACAATAGCCGGTATCGCCGCCCTCGAAGGCGGAGCCTTCCGCAGCACCGTGATAAAAGCCGTAGAAGCCGCCTGGAAACGCTCAATAGAGTTGGGATAAACCGCCGATATTGTAATATG
>WQRN01000010.1 GCA_009786715.1 Treponema sp. | reverse complement strand
AAACCTGATAAGGTGTTTTGAAGCGTAACAACTTCATAGGTCTATTATTAATGTAACGCGCTACTTTATTCAAGTCCCATTGAGAAACTTTTTTCCAATCTATTTTCTTGGGATAAAATCTTCTAATGATTCTTATTATATTTTCAAATGTTCCTTTCTCCCAGCTGTGATAAGGATTACAAAAATATGGTTTAGTTCCAAGTTTTTTAATTGTTTCTTCGTGTAACGCGTAAAATATTCCATTGTCATACGCAAAACTCATTATAACTTTATGCGGCAGTTCCTTAAGACTTTTTATTGTTGCCTGATGAACAGCCAATTCGGTTTTTGAATCTAATTTCTATATTATTACATATCTTGTCTTTCGTTCTGCTAAAACCATTATTGCTGCTATACTCATTCGCGATATTGCTGTGTCTAATTCCCAATCCCCCACTATTGAACACAGGCTAATATAATCAGGACGTTTATCTATCATCACCCGATTTGGTAGCTTTGAGTTCCGTTTTTCCTTCTAGGACTTCCTTTTTCCTCGTTTTTAGGATTTTTTACTAAGTATATTTTTAAATCCTTACGGTCTTTATATATCCATTAATATATCGTTTCATAATTTGTTTTCCATCTTTTATTTCTTTCTGCTGCCATGGCAGCTATAATCTCTGGTGAATAACCTTTATACATATACTTGCATATGAACCGTCTTAATTTTTTGTTTGGGATTCTCTGTCTTTTATGACCTTCTGTTTTTCTATAGTCCGTTCTTATTTGTGTCATATTCGCTTGGTATCTAAACTTTTTTAATATATATTTATTTCTTCTTATTTCTTGATATTTTTTAACATTTATTAATAAATTCCTCACTTCTAATTAGCCATGTGCAAGGTGAGTTGATTACATCATTCTATATCTTAATGCCATATAATAATAACACTATTGACATAAATAAGTATTAATGTATAATTAAATATTATAAAAGTCCAAAGACATTTGCTTTTTTGTAATTTATAGTACTTAATGAGAGGATTTCATGGAAATTTACAATCAAGATATAACATTTTTAGTCTTAGATGTTGATATATCAAGAAGTGACTTAGGAAATATTATACATACCGCAAAGAAAATAATAAAAAATGATAAAGATAAATCGGAATTTGCAAAGGCATACTTAAAAATTGCACAATGCTTCCAAAAAGTCGGCAATTTTTCTTGGAGTAAGTATCCATTAGACAGTGCTTTAAAGATAATACCGGATTATCCGGAGGCCATAGTAAGAATGGGAAATATTTATTGTTATGAGGAAAAATATGAAAAAGCATTAGAATGTTTTAATAAAGCTATAGAAATATATCAATCCAATAAAAATTATAAACCCGATGATCTTACTTACCTTTATTGCATGATGGCGATGACTTATGATGAAATTGAAAATTTTGACAATGCCATTAAATATTATTCTTTATCAATTAAACTAAAACCTGATTATGCATTGGCTTATTTAAACAGAGGATTGTCTTTTTTAAAGAAATATTCTGTAATCAATGCAAGGAATGATTATGAAAAAGCGATTGAATTAAAGAAAGAATTTGTATTAGCGTATGATAACTTAGCATTTTGCCTCTACGTTGAAGGTAAATACGATGAAGCAATTTTATATTGTGATAAAGCATTAGAAATAAATAGTGACTACGCTCCCGCATATTTTACAATGGGTATTTTATTAATTGAAAAGAATAATTATACAATGTCATTGGAATATTTTTTTAAACACTTACAGTATGCAAAAAAAAGCGATGAGTATATATCTACACTCTATTATATTGATAAAATATTATTCGAATTGAATATTGAAATACTTTGGCAGTATAAGGATAACAAAAATATTATTAAAATATTACGTAATCATTATAATCATTTTATTAAAGTATTTTTATTTTGTGTTGATAATGATCTATCAGAAAATGTATTTAAAAATATATTAAATACTGTTTATGACTTTTGGAAATCTTCATTTTTGGCTGCTAAGGAAATTGATATTGTTTACCAATACACAACAAAAGATGTACTAAAGCAAATGTTTATTAATAAATCATTAAGATTGACACCTGCTCAGTACCAAAATGATCCTGAAGAAGGTCATACATTATACAAGCATATATTAAATAAAGATATTGATAAAATATTATCCAAAATAATAATTAATATTGAAGATAAGAATAAAACTGGCGAAGATACTTATGACAAAAGAATAGCATTCATTAGAAGTTTCACGGGGAAAGAAAACGATCTTATGATGTGGCGTTTATATGGTGATGACGGTGAAGGAGTTGCAATAGGGGTGCCAACACAAGTACTTAGTAAAGGAGATGGTTTTTTCCGGAATGATGCTTTTTATACCATGGATTTATATCCTAATAAATTTAAAGAATTAAAAAGAATGTCAATTATTAAATCTGGTCTTTTTAAAGTTCGTTATTTATCGGATAATGAATTTATAATATTTTTTGAAACAATAATTAATCATCTGGAAATAATATGCAAAAAAACAGATTTGTTAAACAAGGAAGATATATATAGAGAATTCATAGAGTTACTTTTCCTCCCAATAAATCATATAATAAAAAACGAAAATCATAAGAATGAAAATGAGTATAGACAGATTTATATATCAACAATAAACGAATCAAAAAATATAATTGCAAATATTGATGATCCAGAAATAGGTGTATATATTGAGACAGAAGATATATTATTTGGAATGCATGAAAATTATTTTGAAGCGCTAAATGATTATGTTGATATTTGTTTTGGTCCTAAAACTAATTTTTTAACATATATAAAAATTAAAGATAGTTTTGAACACAAGTATAATAAAACTGATAGCAATGGTAATCCCATTTTAAGTATTGTTACTAATTTATCAAAAATACCATATCAATAATAGATATCCATTTCTTTTATAGATTTTAAAACTTCTTCATCAGAAGGTTCCCAATTATCAAGTAGGTGATTGCCATAATCACCTAAATACTCATGATGACAAAGTATCATAATAGTTCCATCTTTTCTTGCTCTTTCAATAAAGTTTTTTATATCCATCATTATCTCCTTTATTTATTCCATTTTAAGCCATTCACCGTTTAATGTATCAAAATTTGTTACACCAACTCTTACAAAATCACTAATTATTAACTTAGTACCATTTAAATTATAAGAGCCTGTTCCGCTACTCCCCAGAGGAACAGAGAGATTAATTTTTCCACTTGCATATGTACCAGTTCCCAAATTATTTGTTGTTATTGCTCCGCTATTATAAAAAGTAAATATATTACCTCCTATTTTTGTCCAAGAGCCTATTATTGTAGTGGAAGTATTTTTATCTTTACCTAGTGTATCATCACAAACAACCAACAATAACCCAATAAGAATTAATGTTATAAAATAAAGTACTATTCTACTCACAATGATTTAAGCTCCTTTATTAAAGTAATATAATAATATTATATCATCTTGTCAATATACTATAATACAAATACATTCAGATAAATGGCACATAACACAATATATACGCATTCCTTATTCAATTTTTATTACCCGAACGCAAGCGCCGCGTATCCGACAAATGAGTCTGGAATACCTTCTCCTTCTTTAATAGAAATGTCCGCGCTTGTCGCGTATTCTAATAGCCGCGCTTTTCCAAGATTTTGCGCTTCGGTGAAACCCATTGCTCCTAACACCGCGCCTGCGGAACATGAGGAAAAATCCTTGTCTGCGCGAAGAAGCGCTTCTTTATAATCTCCGGATTCTACAGCTTTTATAAAAGCGGCGTCGTTTACTTCGCGCACCCAGCGAAGAGCGGCTTCTCCGCTGCCTTTGGGCGAGAAACCGTAATTTGCGCCGTAGTGAGTTAAGTCCGTAGAAGCGATGACATTTATTTTTTTATTTAATTTTGCCGCAGCTTTTGAAATGATTTTTCCGCACTCGAAAGAGTTGGCATCGGCGCCCAATCGCAGCCATAAAAGTTTCGCTTCCGGAAAAAAATAATGAACCATAGGTAAAAGCACTTCAATCGTATTATCGCGGTAACGATCTTCATCGCCGCCGAACTCGTCCATTACGGCGTTTCTAAGGCTTGAATCTATTTCCATTGCGCCAAAAGGCGTTTTTACCGCGTCTTCCAAAGCAAAAAGCGCTTCGCGGCCGCCCGGTAAATGACCGCCGATTACAACAATTGTATCGGCTTGCGGCTGAAGGCTTGATACCGCAAGAGCTGATAACCTCCCTGAATAGTACCAGCCGGCGTGCGGAGCGGCTGCGGCGCAATATGAACGCTTTCCGCTCTTAAATTCGGATAAAAACGAGGAAACCGCGGCTGAATCACGGGGAAACCATCCTGCAGGCAGTGAATAATCTCTTATTTGCATATAAAATCTACCGATAATTATACCAGAGAAATAATGTAATGGAAACAAAGAAAATTAATAGCCATAATTCGTCAAACGTCCCTTCGATTATCGCGGCAATTTGCATTGTAATCTATGTTTTAGNCCTGGTTCAGGGCGCTTTTCGTATTTATTTAAGCATCGACGAGCGCAAATTAACCGCGGAACAGGAATTTTCCAACCTTGCGGACCTCGCTCTGTCAGCGGGAATACAGGGTTTTATGGATGAGCGGTTTGTACAGACCATAAATAACGCTCTCGCTTCCAGTAAAAGTATCGAAGCTGTGATTATTACAGGCCCGGATAATTCCTATGCTTTCGAGAAACAAAGCGGACGCGCCGTTTCGTGGATAAACAATACTCCAAGATTTATAAATAGATTCACTTTTTTTAATCAAATCCATTACAGACCGCTTGCGATAGCGGATATGCGCAACGCTAATATAAAAGCTGTTGCCGGCGCTCTTGATTACGGTAATTTTGTAAAAATTTTAAAAGAAACGCTTTTAATAATACTTTTTGGGTTTGCTCTGTCGTTCTTTACAATGCTTATAAGACTTCTTTTAGGAAGGAAAGAGAATCCTGAACTTGTTTCAGGCAGAACTCCAGATACGGAAAAAAGGATAAGCGGGGAATCGCAAGAGGATGATACCGCGGCGTCGGGATCAAATCCAAAAGGGCTTTATTCTCCGCGCAGCGGACTTGGCTGGGAAGAATATATTAATGACAGACTGGATTCTGAATTGCACAGATGTTCTTCATCTGAAAAAGATCTTGCGTTTATCGCTCTTGAGTTCACAGATATGCCGGAAGAAAGAATTTTTAAACAGACTGCGCAGGAAACAATTAAATTCTTCGCGTCGAAAGATTTAATTTTTGAATACGGAGAGAGCGGAATCGCGGTTATACTTCCGGGAACAGGGTTAGACGCTGCAATTCCAAAATCAGAAAAATTCTATCAGCGTATTTTAGACAGGTTCCCGAATAGTTACACACCCGCTTTTGGTTTGAGCATCGGGCTTTCTTCGCGTTCAGGCAGACTTCTTACCTCCGAGCGTTTAATGCTTGAAGCCTCACAAGCGCTAAAAAAAGCAAAAAACGATTTAAAAACATCGATAATTGCTTTTAAAAGCGATCCTGAAAAGTACAGAGCGTTTATTGCATCTCAAAGCTAGAAGCGTCTCTGAAAAGCCTGCTCCCCATCCATGTTGGAATAGCGTAAATATAGTCTTTTCCCGCAACATGCGCGTAACGCCGTCCCGATTCATCCGGGTCGCTTAAGCGAATTGTAACAACGCGTCCGTTTCCAAGTTCCAGCATAAAACTAATATAATTAAACATAGGATCGGAAGCGGAAATTGTATCATCAAAATTATCGCCTTCCGCGTTAAGCACAGTACGCGCGTAATTTTCAACGCTGTTATAATCCGGTTTTTGAACATCGATGCCTGCAATTTCCCATGTCCTGTTTTTTCTTGTAAAGATCTGAACTCCCTGCGGAGTATATACAGAAAGTTTCTGCACGCTGCTGACATCAATGCTTCCGTTTTCTGTCTCAGTTATCAATCTTAAATTGTACCAGTTATTAATCGGCCCTGTTATATATGTTTTTACAGCGCCGGAACCCGAACGCACTTCATTCTGACCTGCTTTGCGAAAATATGTTTCGTTTCTGAAAACATCATCCGAGCCCAAAATAATATCAAGAAGGGTCGTATTCTCTCCGTAAATTGTAACTCTTGCCTGCGGCGGCTCAATGCCAAAACGCGAATGAGTTGACGCGCTTGATGAACGCACAGGCCAGGACGCTTTCGATGTAAAAATGTTTATAAAATCATCCACGCGCATCTGGCGGGCGGGAAACTCGGCGCCGTTATGCAAAACAAACCATTGACCTGATTTTTTTACAAGTTCAGTTTCATTTTCGTCCGCGCTCATCACGATTCTGACTGTTCTGGACGTAAGTTTTGAATCAAGCCATGAATACATCGACGATACGGATCCTGCGTAAGAAGTTACAATAACGCTTACCGCGTAAGTAAGCGCAAGCGCGCCAATCAGAGAAACAAGAATTAAAAAATGTTTTTTATATGTCATCACAGCTCTCCTTTTGATTCAATGTTACGCGCAATAACTTTCCGTCTGTAAGCAAGCAATAATCCTGCCGCGATTACCAATAACGGCACAAGACCGACATTTACAATCTGTACAATTTTCATCACGGCGGCTTTGCTTGAAGAATCTGTTATTTTGTCAAATCTGCCTGTCTGCGGCGCTCTGTTGCGAATGCCGATTACATCATCGTCGTTCGCAAGCCAGTCTGCCGCGCGAAGAAGAAAATCAAGATTATGCCTTGCGTTTGTAACATTGATTATATTCGTCGCGAAATCGGTGTCTCCGATTACTATGATCCTCGATTCCCTTGCATTTTCAGGAAGATCCGGAAGTTCTTCTTCAGAACCTTCGCGCACAGGCTTTGCGGCGCCGCGGAAGAAGCTTGGGAAAACGCCGCTTAGCGCGGCGCCGAGTATTTTTACGCCTCTTGTCTGCGGCGCTTCCATTTCGAGCATATACGGCACTTCCGGGTTTGTATTAAGAGACTCTCTCATCGACCAGCCCTGAGCGGTTGTTGTAAAAATTGCGGCTGCGTCAACATTAGCGGGAGGAGAAAGTTCAATAGGACTCGCCCAGTACATATCAAGCCCGGTAAAACCGGAGCTTACAGGATGCTCAGGATTTCCGTTATCGGCTGTTACTCCAATCCATAACGGATAACGCACAATTCTGTACTGAATGCCGCCTGAAGGCGTTCTTGTCTGATACTGAAGCGTCAGCGCGTTGCGATCAAGCGCAAGTTCTCTCCTTACGACTGCTCCGTAAGAAGCGAGCATATCAAGAAGCCCAAGATCCTGCTGCTGTCTTGCCTCAACGCTGCCGTAAATTGTATCAACGTATATTCCCTTAACAGCGAAAAGAGTTTTCCCTCCCTGTTGAATATATCTGTCTATCCGGTAGAGCGCCCACTCGTCAAGATCTTCAACTCCGCCGAGTACAAAAAGCGCCGGCGTATTATCCGGTATCTCTTCGCCGGATGAAAAAAGACGCACTCTGTATCCGGCTTCCGCAAGAGTCATTTCAAGATAACTGAAATCTTCCCTCCATTGCCTGAAACTGTCGCCGGCAATTACTCCCATCCAGCGCTCGCTGTCTGTTACCATCGATCTGATTCTGGATGTTAAATCATATTCAAGCGTGTCTGTTGAAATTACCCAGGGAAGCACTTCCATTTTATCGAGGTATTCAATCACAATGCCTGAATAAACAGTTACAAGGCTTGCCTGATCCTGTTCCACTGTCTGCACTTGCCTCGCCTGAAGACCTAACTCTTCAACAATCGCAAGACCCGCTTTCACGGGATCGCGCACCGCCAAACGAATTCTTCCTCTTGAATACGCCGCGTATTCTCTTAATGTATCTTCAATTTCGCCGGGAGCGGGAACTACCGACCTTAACTTGCCCGAAAGATAATAGGTGATATTAACAGGATCGGGAAGTTCTTTGTACAAGTTACGCGAAACGCTTGAAATCGTATACGCTTTATTCTTCGTTAAATCGAGGCGGAACCACAGCCTGTCACATACCATCAGCGCCAGAATAAAAGCGATTATAGATAATAATGTAATTATTGATGTTTGTCTCTTTGTCATTTTTTACTCCTATTTCCATTTCCTGAAAAGGATTAGGCGCGTATTGAGAAACAAGAATAAAGCGGTGCTTAAAATAAAGAACGCAAGATCTCTTGAATCGATCAAACCTTTGGAAAAACTTTCAAAATGGAAGGCGAGAGAAAAGAAATTAATTCCCTGCGCCAGCCATTGCGGAAGATTTAACGAAAAAACAAGCTGGTTTACTAGCATAACCGCCATTAAGACAACCGCGCTGCCAAGAAAAGCGCCGCCCTGATTTTTTGAAAGGCAGGATAATAATAAACCAAGAGCCGTTCCGCTGGCGCCAAGCAGGAAGGCGCCCAAGTATTCGCAGAAGACAGTGCCCGCGTCAAAGCTTCCAAGGTTTAAAAGACTTAACGGAAGCGGAAGCGTTAATAAAAGAATCATTGTTAACATTCCAAGAGCGGAGAAAAACTTCCCAAGCACAAGATCCCACTCTGTAAACGGCATTGTAAGCAGGAGCTCTACAGTTCCTGTTTTCCGCTCTTCCGCCCAGCTTTTCATGGTGATCACAGGGATGACAAAAATATAAACGATTGGGAACGCCGCGAAATAGGGGCGCAGACTTGCCTGATCCACCGAAAAATAACGCTGGAAATAAAACAGCCACACCGAACAAAATAGAAGAAAGAAAACCGCGGCTCCGTAGAATGCCGGAGCGTTTAAATACTGATAAAGTTCTTTGCGCGCCAGCGTAAGGGCGCGGTATGGAATTATTTTTTTCATTTGGTGCGCTCCTCGCTTGTAAGTTTAACAAATATATCCTCGATGCTGATTTTTTTCCTGTTCATACCGAGTATTTTAAGATTTTGCGTAACGGCCCAGTCGAAGATGCGCTCGCCCGCGTTTGAATCTTCATATTCGGAAGGTACAAAAAAACTTGCGTTTACAATGCCGCCTGAAACAGATTCAACCGATGTGTTGGAAATAGCTCCAAGCATGGACAGTTTGTCCTTTACAAAATCAGCGCTGCTGTCGCCTGAATATTTTAAAACAAGCTCCCATGTGTCGCCGCCTTTAATTGAACCTGCGATTTCTTCAGGGCTTCCCTGAGCGGCGATGCGCCCGTCGTGGATAATCAGCACCTGAGAGCAAATCGCCTCAACTTCCTGCAGAATGTGTGTGGAAAGGATAACCGTTTTCCGCTTGCCGAGTTCTTTTATAAGAGAGCGGATTTCTATAATCTGATTCGGATCCAACCCTGTTGTCGGCTCGTCAAGAATCAATATTGGCGGATCGTGCAAAATTGCCTGCGCAAGACCTGCTCTCTGACGGTAACCTTTGGAAAGCGTTTCAATTCTGCGGCTTCTGTATCCCATCAGTCCGCATGCTTCAAGACTTGCGTTTATGCTCGCCTCGCGTTCGCTTTTCGGAATAAAACGCGCTTCTGCCGCGAAGGCAAGATATTCATCTACCGTGAGGTCTCCGTAGAGAGGCACATTTTCCGGCAGATAGCCAATCCGTTTTTTTATTTCCAGAGGCTGTTCATCCACAGGGATGCCGTCTACAAGCGCTGTTCCGCTTGATTGAAAATGAAACCCGGTAAGGATTTTCATTACCGTTGTTTTCCCGGCGCCGTTCGGCCCTAGAAAACCTAAAACCTCTTTGTCTCCAACGGAAAACGAAACATCTGTAACAGCCTGCACATTTCCGTATTGCTTCGACAGGTTCTTAACTTCGATTTTTGCCTGTGTGTTCATTCTGATATTTTATCAATTTTAATCTTGAAATTCAATCGGAAAAATCATACGATCCTTAGTTAGAACTGTTTCAGGGAAAATATCCTGGGCTTCTTTTAATAATTGCTTCAATTCATATTCTATATAACGCGGACTGTAGTGAATAAGCGCGAGTTTTTTTACCCCCGGCGAAGAAGCGGCGATTGCGGCGGCTTCCGCGGCCGTCATGTGTTTTTTAGCGTGAGCGTCCTCTGCCAACTCCTGCGAAAACATTCCCTCGCAGATAAAAAGATCGGAGCCGATAACATGGGTAGAAATCTCAGGCAGCGCAAGCGAGTCCGTAACAAACGAAAATTTCCGTCCCTGCCGCGCGCTGCCCATAACATCCTGCGGGCGCACTTCTCTGCCGTCTTCGGTTTTTACAGTCTCGCCTTTCTGCAGCTTACCCCACATCTTTCCCATCGGAACATTGAGCGCCTGCGCTTTTTCAGGATGAAACTCTCCGGGGCGTTGTTCTTCTTCCAGGGTATAACCATAGCACGGCTTGGTATGAGAAAGCGGAAAGCAACGCACATGAAACCCATCCCCCTTGTACACAATTCCAGGAGATGTTATTTCCTGTACGATAATTTCATAATTGATATACATATCCAAAACACGCCTGTTCGACTCGATATACTCAGAAAGCCGCGGCGGCCCGATTATATAAAGAGGATCATCCCTGTCTACCTGAGATGAAAGCATTAAAAGCCCCGGAATGCCGGTAACATGATCGGCATGCATATGGCTTATGAAAATTACGGAAATTTTTTTCCAGCGCAGGTTAAGCCGCCTCAGCGATACCTGTGTCCCTTCGCCGCAGTCAAAGAGAAAAAGTTCACCTTCACGGCGTAAAAGCACCGAAGTTAAATGTCTGTTCGGAAGCGGCATCATTCCGCCGCAACCGAGTATAAAAGCTTCTAAATTCATGATCCGTTTCTTAAGATTGATGTTTTATTAATAAGCATGAATCGGGAGTAATCTTATATTCCTTTATTTCATCGCCGCAAACAACAGCGCAGTTACGCCCGCTGCTCTTGGCTGTATAGAGCGCTTTATCCGCCATATCATACAGAGACTTTGTATCCTGATAAGAGCCGCACTTGGAAACATAAACGCCGATACTCATTGTTACATGCTCGTTAACTTTGGATTTTTCGTGCGGAATCGCAAGGGTTTTTAACGCGTCCGCCCAATGAGTAATAACATTATCAACATGGGCGGCGTCTTTTTCAAACCAGAGCGCCGTAAATTCTTCGCCGCCGACTCTTGCCGTATAAACGCCTAGCTCATCTTTTAAATTGTTTAGCACAACGCCGATTGAACGAAGACATTCATCGCCCTTCGGATGCCCGTAATGGTCGTTATAGAACTTAAAGAAGTCGATATCCGCGATTGCGATGCAAAGCCAGTCGTCCGATGATCTGTAATTTGACAGATAACGCTGGAAGGTGTTCATAAAATCGCGGCGGTTTCTAAGCTGGGTTAATTCGTCTGTAATACTTTGATCGACGTATTTATTACGCTCGTCTTCAAGCTGGTTCGCGCTTAGTTCCAAACCGAGGCGCAATTTGGCGATATGCCATGTAAAGAACAACCCTATTCCGCCTGCGACAACAGTATAAACAACATCATAAATCCAGATGCTGTAATCTTTAACGATGACGGAACAGGTGATCAGAACAGCCATCGCGCTCAGCGTAAGAATAAAATTGAACTGGGGCGGATTAATAAACAACAAAAGGGCGCATATGAAAAAACAGAAAACTAAAGAAGCCGGTTTGTCGGGATGCCCAAACGTGCCGAAGTAGGTGCTGAAGAGCATGATATTCGCGTAATATAAAGTAATAAGAAAATATATAATCTTATTAGAAACATTGATTTGCTGCATCACATAGTTAGCATAGACAGAAATCAATATAGCGATAACCGCGATTCCCAGAAAAAAACCGGCTTTAATAAAATTATAATCTTCCGCAATAATAGGTATGGCTGCGCATACGATGGCAAAAATTGCTACAAGCGTGTTACCCTGACGCAGACTTGCCAGATTATTAATAAACGCATTACTGATACACTCTTGGTACTGCTCCCTGCCGAACGAGTAAAAACGCCACCAGTATAAAAACTTACGCATATAACTCCCTTATTTCTATACAATAGTATATCATTTTTTTAATAAAAAGAAAGTAGAAAAGACGGTTTTTATGTAAAAAATTGCGATAAAAACCGATATGAATTATTGTAATTTCATTAATACCGCATTTTACTGCGTTCCGCAAAACCAGTCAAATTATGGAATTCTATGACGATTCCATCGTCCAATTGAACTCTTCCGGAAAAAGAACCGCATACCTGACGGCGGGTAGAACTGAACAATAACAGACTGCGGCGGTCTGTTCTTTCCTGATGAGGGGTAAAGGTCATTTCGAGCCTGTTGTCGTTGCTCGTGAACCTCCACGGAGAGAGCCAGTCGGAAAGAGGGATATGGAAGGTAACCTGATCGAGTTTGTACAAATTCCCGTCGATAAAAAAGGCGTTTTCGGTTCCGTAAGATGAATCTGTCCAGCTGTAACCTACGCAAAAACTCAGCTGGCTTCCATGGCTCTGACCGCAGGCTGCTGCCCAATACCGGATATCCGCTTTCGGACGCGCGCTCCTGTTCCAGTCCAGAATACCCCACGCGTTTCCGCGCGTAAAAATAATTTCCGAACTGCCGAATTGGATAACGCCTTCGGCAAAAAACCACGGCGAATAGCACGAGTACCTGAATGCGTTTTTTTCGTTTCTGAAAGGCTGATGCGTTACAAGAGATTCCGATTCTTTAAACGCGGTTAAAACAAGCGCTCCCCTCAGACTGCGGTGGCGCCCGAACTTGGGAATATCCGTCTTGATGATTCTGGCTCCCCCTTCCATACACACAAAGTCCAAATGCATTTTTTTCTGCTTCCAGCGGATGTTTCCCGAATCGCTTGTATTAGGCAATTCAAATGAGCCAAGGGGCAGCCATTTTTTAAAAGACTGGGTAGAACGCTTTTTATCTCTCAGTGAAATGATTGAAATGCACATATGCCCGAGCCAGCCGTCATTTCGAATTTCCAAAACAACCATATGAGTGGGAGAATAAATAATATATCGATCCGATTCCGAAAATTTAAAACGCGGAGCGTACAGCAGCGCAGGTTCATAAAAATGAAAAGTATGTTTTGCCCACCCAAAATTATGCGGCTGCCCCAAATCGTCCAAAAGCGACAAAGGACCTTGTATCTCATTTGGAGGCATGTCTTACCTGTTTACATGAATTGGCTTGCATGGTATCTATTAACATAACATGATTTACACAGGAAAAAAAGCATTAATAATGGGGCTGGGTCTGCATGGCGGCGGTCTTCAGTCTGCGCGCTTTTTATTAAAGAGAGGCGCCGAAGTGACTGTGACAGACCTTAGAGACGAAAAAACTCTTGCGCCTTCGATTGAAGAACTTGATAAAATCTGCGCCGAACTCGGAAGGCAGAGCGTGCGTTATGTTCTTGGAAAGCATGAAATTGATGATTTTAAGAAAGCCGGTATTGTGATAAAAAACCCGGGAGTAAAACCCGACTCTCCTTATTTGCAAGCTTCAAAGCAGATTGAAACTGACATTTCCCTGTTTTTGAATGAATCAAAGGCAAGACTTTTTGCGGTTACAGGTTCCAAGGGAAAATCGGGAACCGCATCCGCTCTGCACTGGATTCTTTCAAAAGACAGGAAAAAAGGAAACGCTTTTTTAGGCGGAAATATAACAGTTTCTCCTCTTACTTTTCTTGATGAAACGGGCAAAGACGATGATGTAGTTCTAGAACTTTCAAGTTTCCAGCTGGGCGATTTAAAAAATTACGTTAATTCGGAAGGAGACGCGCTTTTAAAACCTGCCGTCGCGGTTCTTACCGCCATTATGCCGGACCACCTTGACCGTTATGCGTCAATGGATGAATATATCAGCGACAAAAGAATCATTTACAAAGGACAGGATGAAAACGATGTTACAGTCGCAAGTGATGATGAATGGGGAAAAAGTTTCCGCGATCAAACCAAAGCGCGTCCGCTTGTCTGGTCGCGCGTCAAATTAAACGAAGGACAAAGCGGCGGCTGGATTGATTCAGGCGGCTCAGGTCTTGCCCGTCTATATAATTTTAAAGGAATCCCGGAAGAAATAACGGAAATCGTGCCGCGTGAAATTCAAATACCAGGCGCTCATCAAAAAATAACTATGCTCTCGGCGGCTCTCAGCGTCTTCGCTTTAGGCGCCGAAGCAGAGACGATCCGCGGCGCATTATCGGAATTCCGCGGCATTGAACACCGCCTTGAATTTTTTCATACGGCAAAGGGCGCGCGTTACTACAACGACAGCGCCGCCACAATTCCCGAAGCCGCTTGCGCCTGCATTGAAGCGCTCACGGAAAATGCTTCGATTAACAGCGGCCTTATCCTTGTAACAGGCGGCACTGATAAAAACCTTGACTATTCATCTCTTGCCAAAACGGCAAAAAAAGCAAAAGCTGTTGTCCTTCTTGCCGGCACAGGCAGCGAAAAACTTTCGCGCCTCCTTGAAAAAGAAGGCGTTCCTTTCTTTGGGCCTTTTGACAATTTAGACAAAGCTGTAATCTGCGCGGCGGAAAAAGCCGAAAGCGGTGATAGTGTCGCGCTGTCTCCGGGCTGCGCAAGTTTTGGAATGTTCTTAAACGAATTCGACCGCGGGCGAAAATGGAAAGAAGCCGTGTTAAGATTAGTTTAGGAGTTAAATTTGAATTTGGAAACATTACAAAAGAGAGCCGCTATAATAAAACAAATCCGCTCTTTTTTTGATAATAAAAACTATCTTGAGCTGGATACGCCTTTGCTTTCGCCTGATTTGATTCCCGAATCATGCCTTGAAGTTTTTCAGACTGAAAGACTTTTTCCGAATACAAGCAGAAAGAAAAACAATCCGCTGTGGCTGATTCCGTCCCCTGAAATCTGGATGAAAAAAATAATCGCGCGGCATGGAGTGGATATTTACCAGATTTGCAAATGTTTCCGTAACGGAGAATCGGAAGGCCATTTGCATAACTTTGAATTCACCATGCTTGAGTATTATACGATGAATGCAGATTACATGGATTCGCTTGAGTTAACAGAGGAATTGTTTAAATTTTTAATCAAAGAAAACATATCGTTTGATCACATTACAGTTGCACACGCGTTTTTAAAATACGCGGGCTTCGATCTTTTTGAAGCGGCGGCTGAGGGCTCAGAGGCGATGGCAGCGCAGGCACGAAGGCTTGGATTGGAGCCGATGCATGAAATGACTGTGCCTCAGCTTTACGATTTAATTTTTATCCATGCTGTCGAGCCGCGGTTAAAAGGAGACAAACCCGTTGCTTTGGTTGATTATCCTGCGTTTGTCCCCTGCCTTGCAAAAAAAACAGCAGATAAAAAAACTGTTGAGCGGTGGGAACTGTACTGGAACGGAATTGAACTTGCAAATTGTTTTTCGGAAGAAACCAATCCGCAAATGGTAAAAGAATTTTTTATAAACGAAGAAGAACAAAAAGCAAAGAACGCCGTTGTGCGGCATGATGTTAATCATGAATACTGGAAGATATTTAATAACTTTCCAAAATGCTCAGGCGTTGCGATGGGATTAGACAGACTGATAATGGCTTTAACCGGGAAAACAAACATTGATGAGGTGTTATTAATATTTAATAAATAATTATTTCTTCTCCGCCATTCTCTTTACTTCAGAGTAACCGGTACAGTCGAAATCTACATTGAATGCTTCAATTTTAGGAATGTCGGGCTTAACTTCGGCGTTTCCTTTGAATCTGTAGTTTACGCGGCGCATGTTGATAACATCATCCAGGAGAGGACGGCTCATATTAATAAAATTCATTTCAAATCTAAAATTTGTTTCGCCTGTGCTGTCGGCGGGAATATTCAAAATGCCTTTAACTTTGCCGTCTGCCCAGAAGCGGCCGTTGCCGTACAGTTCGTAGGCAATGGATGAGAGTTCCATCGAAAAATAATTTGGATTGATGATTTTTATTACAGCTTCAAATTCCGTGACAACTAAATCGGCTTGAATAATATATATCGATATTACCTCAAATCCGGGTTCTTTTATTTCGATTAAAGGCTCTTCTTCCTCTTCTAAAACAGGAGGTTTTGTTTTACAGCTTATTAAGACAAAAAAAGTTAAAAAAATAATTAAAAGTTTACGCATATTATAGTATCGGCTTTAAAATGGCGGCTGTTTATGTATGATGATGTATAACCGGGATATTCGTTTAAATATAAGAAAATTCGCTGTAATAAACTGTATTATTTTCTGTGCCGACAGCGCTGACAAGATTGTCGGCGACAGAGCAGGTTTGGGTTTTATCAAGCAATCCGCTTTCAAAAAGACCGGCGACAAGAGCGCCTCCGCAGGCGTTTAAACGGCCGTCAAGAATGGCGCTTGCCAGAGCCGAGGCGTTCTTTTCGGAAAAAAGACGCAGCGATTCTTCGGCAAGATGGCGCGCTGTTTTTTGATCGGTATCGCAGGACAGATTACATGAAACAATTATGAGGGTTTCATCGAGAACCGGCGTAATAACGGTTCTTAAGGCATTTGCAAGGTCGTAAATGTACTGGGCTTTCGGCTGCCCCATCAATATTGGAATAAGCGACGCGTTCGGGAAGCAATATTTTACAAAAGGAAGCAGGATTTCTATGGAATGTTCCCCAAGATGGGGGATATCGTTAATTTCAAAAAAACTGCCTCTAAACCCTAATTCTTCAGATATTTCATGATCTACGGGAATATTCCCTAAAGGGGTGTGAAAAGAGTGGGAATTCGATAAAAACAGGCCTTTTTCTCGTTTATCATGAATAGGACCGAGAATTACAACCTTTTTTATGTCTGAACTCCTGCCCATTGCGGAGGAAAAAGCCTGCGCGACAAGCGAACCTGAGTAACTCCATGCCCCATGAGGCGCTATAATTGCCTGTGCGAACCCGCCTGCGCTCTCTTCAAGGCCGAAAGACCCTAAATAATCGAGCACTTCTTTCTTGTCTTCGGGATAAAATATTCCGGCGCCGACCGGACTTCGCACCCGTCTTTTTTGGGCAAGCACAGCTTCCATATATTTTAACTCTAGTGTTTGCGGGAGCCATATGCAAGGAAAAACGGGAAAAATCGGAAAAAACGAATAATTTCCTATTTTTTAATCTTAAAATTGTTTCTTAACAAGATAAGCAGGGAGTTGAGTTTCTTATCAAATTTATCGGCTATTGAAGCTGTAACAAGTATGTCGCTGCGCTCGCCGGAAAGCCAGTTGTAAAACCTGCCTCTTATTTCCAGATCCGAATCATCGCAAAGAGCTATTTTCACCATAGTCGTTATTTCACCTTTTGTAAAAGAAATCCACTCATTGCCGAAAAGGATATGATAACCCGAACCGGAATCAGACATTTCGATATCGGTAAATAAAGCTTTAACCGCTTTTTTTGATTTGGTGTTTTTTGCGCTTTCGCGCTGATCTTCTCTTATTGTATTTTGATTAAGCGCGTCAACTTGCATGTTGTAAAGATGTACATGAGCCTGTTTGACAAGAAACGCTAAACCTTCTTCATCGAGTTTGGGTATGAGATTCTTTAATTCGTTTGCAAGACTGTCTTTTTCTGATATTTTTTCGGCAGATTTTTTAGCGGCCTTTGTTTTTACGGCGCCGGCTTTTGTTTTTGCCATGATTAATTATACTATAAAAACCTGCATTTTTCAAGTTCGCGCAGACGTTCATCTTCAACCTTTACATGCATATTTTTTTCCTGAGTGGGAATAACGAGCCCTTTGGGACCGTCCTTAACGCGGCGTAAATATTTAACATGCGTGTAAAATAAATCTCCCTGGGCGTTGTTTCTTCCCTTCGAGTAAAATATGGCAAGGTTTCCCGCATCTAATAAAATATCAAGCGGCACGGACTTCCCTGCTCTTCGTTTTATAAACACATAAGAGCCGTGATAATCTCTGGCATGCAGCCACAGATCGTTTCCCTTTACATGACGGCGCAGAAGTTCATCATTTTCATTCGCGTCTCTTCCTACAATGATAAGCCAGTCGCCGCGTTTAAACGAAAGTCCCGGCCGTGTTTTTTCTTTCTTTTGAGATACAGAAGGACGCGCCGCTCCTCCGGATTTTAACAATTTCGCGAGAACAAGCGGATTGGTTTCGTTTAACAGGCGTTCAAGTTTTTCTGTTATTTCTTTAAGTTCATTCTCGCTCTGCGCTATCTCCCTTTGAATTTCCGCAAGCCCGTTTTTTGCCTTTCTGTATTGTTCATAATATTTTTGCGCCATTGCCGCAGGCGGAATGCGCTCTTCCATTTCTATTCGTATTTTTCGGCCGTTTAAATCTTCGGTATCAAGCCATTTATCATCCGGTTTTATACCGGCGATATTCGAAAGTATCAAATCGCCGTATATTTTAAACCGCTGCGCGTCTTCAAAAGACGCTTCCTTTTCTTTTAATTTTTCTATCGAAGCACTGATTCTTCCCAAACTGCCTTCGCAATTCCGCCTTGCCTGTTCTCTGAGCGCTTCCAACGAAAGAGTTCCGCCCTGCGCAGTGTAGGATTCTTCGATTTTTTTATTAAAAGAGCCTTCGCCGGGAAGCTCACGTATAAAAAACTCGCGCTTAGGTTTTTGCCTACACTCTTCTTCCTTCTGTATACTCCGTGGTAAATTTTCTTCTTTAATATCTTCAGGCGCGTAATGCCCGCCTGTAATTTCACCGCGCTTTGGATGTCTGCGCATAGCGTCAAGTATTACGCCATTCTCATCCGTAACGATAAAATTCGCCGCGTTTGACCAAAGACGGATATAAAGATTAAAAATTACATTATCATTTTCAGACTCAACAGCGGCGCCTGAGCGTTTAACGGCGATTTTAACAATGCGGTTATCTCCAAGCTGATTTATCTGCGTAACCCAGCCGTTTACAATTTTGGAAGATAAAAATTGCGCAAAACGCAGAGGCTTTTCGCTTTTCACAACGGCGCGGAATGTTTCATGCAGTCTGCACGCGCCTGAACTTAAAGATATTAAAACCTGCTTTGTTTCGCCTTTTTTATGAAACCGTAAAATAATCACATCGTAAGCGCTTTGCACGGCGCTTTGAATCTGCGCGCCTTCAAGGTTAAGCTCTTCGAGGATCAAATTGATTTCTTTCCAGTTCAGGGACATGGAGCAATTATATCATAATAATTAAGCGTTATTTATATCATCAGAAGTGATACTTAACTTTCCGTCTTCTTTCCGCGTTGCAATTTTCCTGAAATACTCAAAATATTGCTTATCCATAAAAGCGATATGCGATAAAATCCAGTCTTTTAAAAACCTTGTAAAAGTGGAAAGCGTAAGCCTGTTTCCGGATTCATATTCTTTAATATTATCCACAATCGCGCGGATGAAGTTTTCATGTTCTTTTTTATGTTCCGCGTAACCTGTGAATTTTGTGGCAACTAATATTTTTTCTTCTGTGGCAAAATGGGTTTTTACATATTTAACCGCTTCCTGTATTACCCTGTTAAAATAATCGCGCTCCTGCACATAATTGCCGCTTACATGATCAAACATCTCGTTGACAAGGTTAACAAGACCTTTATGCTGATCGTCAATAATTTTAATACCGCAGGCCAATTTATCCGTCCATTCTACAAAATCCTTACTGTCTTTTGCCATAATAACCCTCCAACATTTTAAAATAAGAAAAATCCATGTTGACCAATCATCATTATTTGGATAATTTTAACATACAAACAAGTTTAAAAGGAAGATAAATGTCAACAGATGATAAAAAAATAATATACTCCATGTATAAGGTATCCAAAAAGCACGGAACCAAGCAAGTATTAAAAGATATCAGTATTTCTTATTTTTACGGCGCGAAAATCGGCGTAATAGGGCTTAACGGTTCGGGGAAATCGAGTCTTTTAAAGATTCTCTCGGGCGCAGACACGGAGTTCGCGGGTGAGACATCAATAAGCCCCGGATTTTCGATCGGGTTTCTGGAACAAGAACCTTACCTTGAACCGGGCAAAACCGTCAAAGAAATCGTGTCGGAAGGAGCAAAAGAACTGGTTGCTCTCCTTGCGGAATTTGATAAGGTAAGCGAAGCGTTCGGAGAGCCGGACGCGGATTACGATAAACTCGGCGCGAAGCAGGCTGAACTGCAGGAAAAGATCGAAGCCGCGGACGGATGGAATCTGGACAGCCGTCTTGAACTTGCGATGGAAGCTCTTCGCTGCCCAGCAGGTGATGAGGTTGTAGATCATCTTTCGGGAGGCGAAAGACGGCGCGTTGCCCTTTGCCGCCTGCTCCTTCAAAAACCTGATATTCTTTTACTTGATGAGCCGACAAACCATTTGGACGCTGAAACTGTGGCGTGGCTTGAGCGCCACTTGCAGGATTATTCCGGGACTGTAATCGCGGTAACCCACGATCGCTACTTTTTGGACAATGTCGCAGGCTGGATACTTGAACTTGATCGCGGCGAAGGCATTCCGTGGAAGGGAAATTATTCCGGCTGGCTTGAACAAAAAGAAAACCGCATGGCGCAGGAAGAAAAAGGCGAAAGCGATCGCCGAAAAACTTTACAGCGCGAACTTGAATGGATACGCATGAGCCCGAAAGGCAGACACGCAAAAAGCAAAGCGCGTATTTCCAATTACGAAAAACTATATCAGGATGATGAAAGGGAACGCTCCCGAAGCGGCGCGCAGAACAATAAGATCACAATTCCAGCAGGTCCGCACCTCGGCAAACTTGTAATCGAAGCCGAAGGACTTTCCAAATCTTTTGGAGAGCGGCTGTTATTCGACAATATGAGCTTCACAATACCGCCCGGAGCGTGCGTAGGCATTATCGGTCCTAACGGCGCAGGAAAAACAACATTATTTAAATTAATAACAGGAAGCGAAAAACCGGACGCGGGCGAGTTAAGGCTCGGTGACAGCGTCCAGTTAGGCTACGCTGATCAAATGCGCGGCAATCTGGACGGCGAAAAAAGCGTTTGGGAGCAGTTATCAGACGGGCAGGATCTAATTAAAATCGGAAGCGGCGCAGGAGCGAGAGAGGTAAACTCGCGCGCATACTGCGCATGGTACAATTTTTCAGGTGCGGATCAATCTAAAAAAGTCGGAGTGCTCTCAGGCGGAGAGCGCAACCGTTTAAACCTTGCGATGATGTTAAAAGAAGGCGCAAATGTTCTGTTACTCGATGAGCCGACAAACGACCTAGATGTTAACACGCTGCGCGCGCTTGAAGACGCTCTTGATACTTTCGCCGGCGTAAGCCTTGTAATCAGCCACGACCGCTGGTTTTTAGACAGAATTGTAACCCACATCCTCGCGTTTGAAGACGGCGAAGTTGTATGGTACGACGGCAATTGGTCTGAATACGCCGAATGGAGACGCGAAAAACTCGGCTCCACAGCGGACAGTCCGCACAGATATGTGTATAGAAAACTGGAGAGATAATAATCTTTCTAAACCTGCCCCGAAAGGAAAGCAGTGTCGTTTGAATCGATTTGCCTTCCGTAGAGGTGTTCGAATAAAAACCGCGTGTCCTCCGGGGGCATATTTATAAAGCGGCAGCCGAAATAACCGGCGTTTTTATCTTTAAAACGTCTTACAATTTTTGCGACTACATTAATCGTTCTATTGGGCGCTTCTATCGTTACCGTTAGTTCGGCGTCTACCATAAGAGTTGTAAGAAGGTTGGAACCAAGCGGGCAGGCGAAAAGAAGACCCGACGCGCTTATATCTAAAACTTTGCCTTCAAAAGCCTCGTTATGAATCTTACCGTGTTCAAAATATCCGTTTTCTTTCAGCGCGAAAGCAAGCACCTTGGCGTATTGATACACATTATCGAGGACGCTGAAATCGAAGGGAAGCCTTCCCGGTTTATCGACCCAAATATGAATGTAGCCTATTACATATTCATGAAACAAAATGGGCACCCACGCGTCGGAGAAAACATCGCCGTCAAATTTGCTTTTCAGAAAACGGGCGCAGTGATCATCAAGGAATGTCAAGCCGACTCCTGTTGTTTCCAAATACCTTTTAAAAAGATCTTCAGTGATTATGCGTTTTTTAGGATACGGATCCGTTCTAGGCAGGAAACCGGCGGTTGAAGGTATAAAAAGCGTTTTTCCGGTTTCAGAAACAATTCTCTCTTCCATTGACTCCGGCATTTTATCTTTAAAATTAACAATACGGTAACCGTCTGCGAAATTGCTTAACATCTGCGTTACCTGCTTTATCAGCCCCGAAAGATTATGAGGATCCATGTTTCTTATTAAATCTTCGGATGATATGTTTTCATACTCGCTGGTTTTAGGAAACGCGAGGTTATACCTGTCTCCGCGGAATGTAAAAAGAATTTTTATATCTTCGGGGGTGTCAATTCTTAAATAGTTGCGATCAAGATTTTTATAAAGCGTTTCAGGCGCTTTGCAGTATATGACTTCATCCTTTTGCGCCAGTATTTCCGCGGTAAAATCGATCACCTGTCCGCGGTAATTAAAAAGCAGCGGCAGTTTAAAATGATTTTTAAATTTCCCGGGATTTATATCCGGGCGAAAAACAAGTTCTTCCCCGGCTTTTTGATCCATCCTGAAAATATACTCGGTTCTATCCTTCATATATACAATGGGGATTTTCTCATCGTATAACGCTTTAAATAGAAATTCTTTTTCTATACGTCCAACAGGTGTTGCCATAAATCAGAAAAACCTCTCATAAGGAAAAAAATCGTACCGGTATATTGATTCCTGCAGTTCGGCCTCGCGTGATTTCGCTTCTTCCAGCAATAACTCTTCAAATACCCAGGCGCTTGTTGTAACAATCTCGCCGTCTTCTCTTTCTGTCTGCTTCGTTACATGCCTTATATACAATTCGCCTGTTATCCCCTGCTCTCTTCCGATAAACCTGACTAAAAACGAAAACGCGCCGTCTGCTTCTTCTCTTCCTCCGCCTATTCTGTAACTAACAGGATTAATAACTTCAAGTGATGATAAAAGATATTCCTTCGCCGACTGGTTGATGGAAGCCAAGCCTCTATGATCCGTCTGCCCCGATACAAAACCCGCGCAAATATTAATAGCAAAATTAAATAACACAGACGATACGCTGCCCTGTCCTAGTTCGCCTATCACCATATCTATCGGATACCGGGGAGATTCGCTTCTGTTCGGGCGCAGCAATTCCTGCGGAATTGAGCCCCGTAAAAAGCGTTCTTCCGGCGTCTGGGACGCGGTTATAACAGGAGAAAACAACAGTAATCCAAGCGCGAAAACGCGCGATAAATGCAAAATACGCACTACCTTATATTCTAGTAAAAAAAAATAAATTTATCTATAATATTCGCGGTAATGAAAAGCACAATCGAAGCCTCACTGACAGAAGATTATACCCACCCTATAAGAGATGTCCTGTGGGGGCATATATATATGACCGAAAAACAGGCTCTTATGGCTGAATCCGCCCCGTTTATGCGTCTTACAAGAATTATGCAGTTAGGCCCTGTCTATCTTGTCTATCCCGGCGCCACCCACACAAGGGCAAGCCACTCCATAGGCGTATACCACATCGGAAGACGGCTTCTTCAAAACCTTACCGAGCGCGGCGCCTCGTGGCTGACCCATGAAGGCGTTAAATCCTTCCTTGCCGCCTGTCTCCTTCACGATCTAGGGCACTTTCCCTATACTCACTCTTTAAAAGAATTGTCTCTTACATCCCATGAATCGCTTACAGGCGGAATTATTTTACAAGAACCAATGCGCAGCCTTGTCGGAGCGACAGGTGCGGATCCCGCATTTACAGCGGCTATTGTGGACAAAGAAATGGAAGCGAAAGACAGCGAACTGCTTTTTTACCGCAAACTGCTTTCCGGCGCGCTTGATCCTGATAAACTCGATTATTTAAACCGCGATGCGAGGTACTGCGGAGTGCCATACGGCGCGCAGGATGTCGATTTTATCCTTTCAAGACTGTATCCAAACAAGGAAAGAGGCGCAGATATTGATTCCCGGCTGATTCCTAACGTAGAATCGATCCTTTTTTCTAAATATTTGATGTATAGAACCGTATATTGGCATCGTCAGGTACGCGCCGCTACTGCAATGGTTAAAAAAGCCCTTATAAACGACCTCAATTCGGGTGAATTATCAGGAAATGATCTGTACGATCTTGATGATAACGGTCTTTTTTCACTTCTTGGGCAAAATTCACTGATAGAATCGGTGCGGGAAGGCAGAATTTTCGCAACAGCTGTTGAAATTCCGCCTGAAAAGACAGATTTTACAGCGCTAAGAGAAACAAATGGAAGAGTAAAGTATGAAGAAAAACTTGCGGATGAATTAAGGCGTAAAGGCTTGGATATTTCAGGGAAAGATATTATAATCGATGTACCGGAACCAGTATCCTTTGAAACAGGTCTTTTTGTTATCGACGAGGAACGCAGTTTTGGAAGCAGTTCCAGCGCTTTTAAGCCGGAGATGGTAAATTCATTCATCCAGACGCTGTACACAATTAGAATATTTTTTAATCAAAAATATAAGAAAAATGTGGAGACATTTGTTCAGGCTTGTAGTATATTATATAAGTAGTTATATGGAGGCTTAGATGGATATTCATAACACGAACGAAGACCTTGTGTTTGGCTCGGTACAGGAGATCTTTGACGGGATTCAAGCCGGAGGTAATCCGGAGAATTTTTGCCTATGTTATCAATGCCGCATCGATACGGTCTGCTATACTCTTAACAGGATCGAACCTAACTACATTGTATCTAACAGGGGATTTACCAGGATCGAACAATCCGGCGTAAAGCACCAGCAGATTGAAGCCGACATAACTACGCTTGTTTACAAGGGCTTGCGTGTTGTAAACCATAACATGCGTCCGACAGCTCCTCACGACGGAACCCCAACAACATTGCCGAAAGTTAACAGCCCCATGTACGACATCCCGACAATCGCCGGCCGCATATTTGACGGAATAAGTTTTGAACCGATAACAGGCGTTGATATCGTTCTCCTTCATGAAGGGAGATTGGTCGCCATGAGAAACAACAACTGGCAAAATCCGTTCCGAATGGTTCCAAGCACCCCGGGCGCTTACAGCTTCTGGCCGCTTCCAATTCCGGCAGATATTCCCGATGACATAAAGGATTTTAAATTTTCCATAAAAATTGATTCGCCTGAGCATGAACCGTTGATTCACTTCTTCAGTATTTCGACAACAAGCAGATTCCATAATCCGCAGTCGTATGCGCTTAACCGCACTTTCAAATTGCCGGATTTATATCTTTTCCCGCCCGGCGAAGCGGAGCAGAACGGTTGACATTTTATTAGCAATTAAGTACCTTTTTTACATACTAATTCTTAGGAGAAAACTATGGCACAGGCCAGTAAAAACAGCCGTACCGCGAGCGCGACACAGAGATTTATGTGTTCATGCGGCGGAGAAATCAAAATGAAAACTCTCTTCGAAAGCGGCAAGGTTAAAAATATGGCGGAATGTGAAAAATGCAAACGGAAAGAAAGACGTCCGTCTGATTTTCATTAAACCGTATGCTTAAACAAAAGAATATTTGGAGGTCATCCTTTGGCAAAGAAAAGCAGTTCAGCGGAAAAGCGGCACCGAAAGAGTGAAGAACGCCGCCTTCGTAATAAATCGGCAAAGAGCGCAGTAAAAACAAGCGTTAAAAGATTTGTAGTTCTCACACAGAAAAAGGATCCTGAAGCGGAAGCTGCGTTAAAGGAAATGATCAAAAAAATTGATACGGCAGCCGGAAAAGGAATCATTACAAGGAACGCGGCGGCGAGAAAAAAATCGAGAATGCAGCGTTACTACAATACAATGAAAGCGGCTCAATAATATGGCTGTAAAAAAATATACAAAAGCAGACATTGTGGACGCTCTGTATGAAAAAACAGGTATGAGCCGCGCAGAAGCCCGCGGCGCAATCGATCTTATCATTGATGAAATGAAAGAGGCTCTGATGCGCCGCCAGGTAATTGAAATTCGCGGTTTTGGAACATTCGAAGTAAAGGTGCGCAAAGCGCGTCCGAAAGCGCGTAATCCAAGAACAGGCGAAACAATTACAATCCGTTCACACGGCGCTGTCGCCTTCCGTTCAGGAAGAGAGTTAAAGCAAGCTGTCTGGGCGATTAACGACGATAATGTCAAATCCAAGAAAAAATCATAAGAATTTATAGACAAGGATAATATGAATAACAACAGCCGGGTTAAACAAATTTTAATCCGCTTTGGGCTTGTTATCCTTGCGTCGGTTCTTTTCGCTCTATCATTTCCGAATCCGGTTTTTAGAAACGGCGTTCCGTTTTTTGCGTGGTTTGCCCTCCTTCCAATCCTGATAGTTATTAGAAAAGACAATCTTTTACAATGCGCCGCGTGGGGCGCACTTTACGGTTTTTCATCTTACGCGTTATTCAATTATTGGCTCGGCACATTTCATCCGCTTGCGGGGGTTATCGCTTACACTCTGTTTCTTTTTTACATGGCGGCGGTTTTTGTTTTATTAAAAATAGCAATAATATTTTTCCCGAAACGCGGATTCATTGTTCAATGGCTAATATGGATTGCTTACGAATACCTGCGTACAAAAGGATTCACCGGCTATTCCTACGGAGTAATCGGCTACTCCCAATGGCGCATAATACCTTTAATCCAAATCGCAAGCGTCACAGGCGTCTGGGGCGTAAGCGCGATTGTCACGTTCCCTTCATTCTGTCTGGCTTCAATTACAAAAAATTATAAAAAAGAATTTTTACCGCTCTTAATATGGCTTGTAATATTGATTGGCGTATTTATCTTTGGATTCATCAATATGAAGGATTATTCATCTTATCCTTCGGCGAATATCGCGCTTATTCAGCACAATACAGATCCTTGGGAGGCGTCAAGGTCGCCGCTGGCATGGCAGGTTACAGAATCGTATCGTAAAGACCTAAATAATCTCATCAGGCTTTCTGATAAAGCGCTTGCATCTGAGCCTAAGCCGCAGATGGTTGTCTGGCCTGAAACAGCGTTTATACCCCGCATTTACTGGCATACAACATACAGAGATGATCAAAATTCATGGGCGCTTGTCAGGGATCTGCTGGAATACCTATCAAATCAGGATGTACCGTTTTTAATCGGGAATGACGATGCCCGCAGGGACAGCGCGCTCAACCCTAATGCGGCAGAGAGACATAGGGTTGATTATAACGCGGCAATGCTCTTTGAAAACGGAGTTAATACAAGCACATACAGAAAACTGCATCTGGTTCCGTTTACAGAACATTTTCCATACCAGAAGCAATTTCCCGGATTTTACAAGTGGCTTAAAGAAGCGGATACTCATTTTTGGGAAAAAGGCACAGAAGAGACAATTTTTAACGGGCCGGGATTCACTTTCGCATCTCCTATCTGCTTTGAAGATACGTTTGGCTATATTTCAAGGAATTTTACACGCAAAGGCGCGGATGTTCTTATCAATCTTTCCAATGATGCATGGTCAAACAGCCTCTCAGCCCAATACCAGCACCTTACAATGGCGGTTTTCAGAGCGGTTGAGAATAACCGGCCTTTGGTCCGCTCTACTACGTCAGGACAGACATGCGCAATCGATCCGAACGGCAGGGTAATTTATCACGCGCCGCCTTTTACAGAGACAAATCTCAATGTAAAAATCCCCCTAATAAAAAATATTACCGTATATACAAAAAATGGCGATTATTTCGGCATTTTCTTGACAATTGCGGCATTTGTCATGTTGCTTTTCGGGGCGTTATGGTGTACAATGAGAAAACTAAGAAGCAGAGGAAGCAATGAACACCCAGAAAAAAATATTAATCGCCGATGACGAAACAATAAATCTGGATTTTTTCGAAGTAATGCTGTCTAAGCTCGGTTTTGTGGTTGAAAAATGCGATAATGGGCCGGATGTTCTTGAAAAAGTAAAAAAGTTCCTGCCCGATTTGATTATTCTGGACAATATCATGCCGGGAATGACAGGCTGCGATATCACAAAACAGATAAAAAGCGATCCGAATTATAAAAATATTTCCGTAATAATGCTGTCGGCTCTTGATGATGTAAAAAATAAAGTCGCGGGTTTTGAAGCCGGAGCGGATGATTACATAACAAAACCATTCAATTTTACGGAAGTTCTCGCGCGTATAAACGCCGTATTGCGTAACCGCGAGTTATTCGAACAGATAAAAGTCCGCGAAACCCGTCTTGCCCTCGCGGAAGAATTAAACAGGGATTTAAAGGATAATCTTTCGGCATTTGTAGGAAGCATTGACGAATTAGACAAAGCGATTTCCATGATAAGCGAAAACGCGTCGGCAGACAGCGCGAACTTCAATCCTGAAATTCTTTTGGGACTTGTAACGCCTGTAAGCGAGCAGATCCTTTCCGTACGAAAACATATCGCGGCGCTTGACGCAAGGATTGAAAAAACAATCAATGAATGGGATAATCTGAAAAAAGACGAGATAGGTCTTTCGGTTCTGGAAAGCCAGATACGGAAGTTCCTTCATCAGGAGCAATAATAATTAAACTCCGTTTAATTTTCGATTTTGAGCGCGGCCGGCCGGCCGGCTGACAATGAGGGTAAAATGCCAAGAAGGGAAGGCAAAAGAAAAGAAAAGACAGAAATAGTAGTTCTCGGCAAAACCACAAGCTTTACGGGTATTTTGAAATTTGCCACTACCCTGCGTATTCATGGAAATTTTAAAGGCACAATTGACGCGTCCGGGGATCTTATAGTAGACAAGGAAGCAGTGGTAGACGCAGATCACATAACGGTAAATTCGCTTACGGTATTCGGTCATATTCTGGGAACAGTACACGCGCTTGATAAAGTAGACATGATGAGCGGCGCAAAAGTTCAGGGTGATATAAGCGCCGCGAAACTTCGCATAGCGGACGGCGTTCTGTTCGAAGGCAAATGCAAGATGACAAACGTAGAAAAAGACGTGGAAATTTTTCACCGTCCAACGGAAGAAATAAAAGCCGATTTACAGCGCAGTAATGTTAGAACTTAATATAGATTCGGAATTAAGCATACCGCAATTGTTAACCCGGGCGGAAATAACGGCAAAGACAACGGTTGAAAAATTAAAGGCGCGCTCTGTTACTTTAGCGTTAGCCGAATCGTGCACCGCAGGCATGATATCAAGTTTACTGGCCGAAGTTCCCGGCGCTTCAAATGTACTGTGGGGTTCTTTTGTATGTTACACAAAAGAAGCTAAAATATTAATGCTGGATTTAAAAAGCGAAGAGCTCGGCGCCTACGGGCTTGTAAGCAAAGAAACCGCCTGTTCGATGGCGCTCGGCGCGATGAATAAAAGCGGCGCGGATATCGGAGTTTCTGTTACAGGGCTTGCGGGTCCTCTCGGAGACGGAAGCGGCGCGGCTGTCGGCACTGTATGGATAGCTTGCGCGAATTCCGCAAAGACTGAGCATAAGGAACATCATTTTACAGGTTCCAGAAACGCCGTGCGTATCCGCGCGGCAATTGCGGCGCTTGAAATGATCGATATGCTGATATAATGAACTTATAAAATTTCAAAGAATGTTGAGAGTTTATTGAAAACGCCTTGACATGAAATAAAGAAAATATTAGAATGGGAGTATAATTTCAAAAATCAATTTATGTTTATAAAAGCAATAACAGCAAATCTTGCCGGCAACGGCGCAATCCATAGGTGGTAGAAATGGCAGTTTTAAAAAGAGGCAGAAGGCCCTCAAATGATGAACAAACTGATACCGAAAATAATGAGGAAACGCAAGACGCGGAACCTGAAAACGGTGACAAACCGGAAAGCACAGGACGCGTAAATGTCAGGGTAAAAAGAGTATCCCTTGATTCTAACGGATCAGAAAACGGAAACGATCAGGAAGCGCAGCCGGATCAGAATAGAACTGATGAACTGCCTTCTCTTCCGAAATTACCTTCCATGCCGGACTTGTACGGCAAACCAATCCCGCGTCAGGATCAGGATAACGGCAAACCCCGCCTTACAATAAACGAACTTATCAGGCTTAACATGAAAGACCTTCGTGAACTTGCAGCTTGTTACAATATTACGCACGATGATATGGTTGTCTTAAAAAAACAAGAAATAGTTTTCGCGCTCCTTAAAGCGCACACGGAAAGAGGCGGAATTATTTACGCCTATGGCTCTCTTGAAATACTGCCCGACAGCTATGGATTCCTTAGAAGCCCGCAGAACTCGTACCTTCCCGGTCCTGACGACATTTACATCAGCCCAAGCCAGATAAGACTTTTCGCGCTTAAAACAGGCGACACGGTTTACGGCCAGATCCGCAGCCCGAAAGAAGGCGAGCGTTTCTTTGCAATGCTGCGTGTTGAAACGGTCAATTACGACGACCCGACTGTCGCGCAAAACCGCATACCATTCGACAACCTTACGCCGCTGTATCCGAACAAAAAACTCGACTTGGAAACATCAACAGAAGGTGTCAGCGAAAGAGTGATCAATCTTTTCTGCCCAATCGGAAAGGGTCAGCGCTCGTTAATCGTCGCACCGCCTAGAACCGGTAAAACAATCATGATGCAGAAGATCGCAAACGCAATCACCAAAAATCACCCCGAAGTTTACCTTATCGTCCTTTTAATCGATGAACGCCCGGAAGAAGTCACCGACATGGAACGCACCGTTCGCGC
>WQRN01000009.1 GCA_009786715.1 Treponema sp. | reverse complement strand
TGGGACGATTCCAGCCTTGAAGAATTTTTAAACCTCGCGGCGGATGTATCAAAAGAACATCCGGTTGTTATTTCCAAGTTCGTTGAAAATTCCAAAGAGATCGAAATTGACGCTGTAGCAAAAAACGGAGAGATACTTTTCCACGCAATTACAGAGCATATCGAAAACGCGGGCGTTCATTCGGGAGACGCGACAGTAGTTCTCCCTGCGCAGAGACTTTATGTTGAAACACTAAGAAAAATTCGCCAGATAAGCGAAAAGATCGCAAAAGCGCTGGATATCACAGGGCCTTTCAACATTCAATTCTTAGCGCAAAGAAGCCATGTGCGCGTAATTGAGTGCAATCTGCGTTCGTCGCGAAGTTTCCCGTTCTGTTCAAAGGTAAGCCGCGTAAACATGATCGACCTCGCGGTAAAAGCGATGCTTGGCGAGCATGTAGAAAAAGTGCCTGTTTCAGCGCTGGAATTGCAATGCGTAGGCGTAAAAGCCGCGCAATTCAGTTTTTCGCGCCTCCACGGAGCCGATCCAATCAGCGGAGTTGAAATGGCAAGTACGGGAGAAGTCGGCTGCATAGGTTCAAGCATTTCAGACGCGCTGTTAAAAGCCCTGCTATCCGTTGGATACAAAATCCCGAAAGGCCCGGCGAAAGTGCTTCTTTCCACAGGTCCAATCGTGGACAAACTGGACTTCCTTGATTCGGCGCAAAAACTTGTAAAAATGGGCCATACCCTATTCGCCTCACGCGGAACCGCCAAATTTTTATCCGATAACAAACTTCCTGTTACACCCCTTGCGTGGCCTTTGGAGAAAAAGGAGCCCAACATCGCGGATTTAATCAAAAAGCGAGGTATCGACATAATCATCAACATACCTAAAAACAACGCCGAGCTTGAACTAAAGAACGATTATATTATCCGCCGCATGGCAATAGATTTTGACATCCCGCTTTTCACCAACATAAAAGTCGCCAAAGAATTTATAGACGCGCTTGAAACATTACACGATGGAGCGGAGTTGGAAATTAAAGCTTGGGATGAGTATTGATACAGAAAGTTCACGCAGGGGGCACGGAGGATTGGAAATAAATCATTTAACTAGTTCCCGTTTCTCGCTACGCGAAAACCGGCGGAGATAACTCTTTCGTTAGGGTAATAACTGCGCCTAAAGGCTGAACGCAGCTCCGCCCCTGTGCTGCCCCATGAGCCGCCGCGCTGTACCCGCGTTGCGCCGCTTGCGTTTCCATCGGGATTTTCCTGATCTTCTTCACTGTAATTTCCAAACCAATCCCAGCACCACTCCCACGCATTCCCCTGCATGTCGTATAACCCCCAGGGGTTACCAGGAAGCGAGCCGACTTCGATAAACCTTTTCCTGTACTCGCCGCGCGGATTGTTACCGTAAGGCCAGTTGCCGTCGTAATTTGCCTGAGATGTTGTTATATTATTTCCTGTAAAAAAAGCTGTTGTAGTCCCGGCGCGGCTTGCGTATTCCCATTCAGCTTCTGTCGGCAGACGGTAACCGTTAGCGGATTTATCCCATGTTACTGTCTCTTTATTAACTATATAAGCCGGTTTTAATTTTTCTTTTCTGCTTAAAGCGTTGCAGTATTCAATTGCTTCATACCATGAAACCATATCGACAGGATAATTATCTCCTTTAAAAGTGCTGTTATTAAATCCCATTAAATCCATGAATTCTTTTTGGGTCACTTCGTATATGCTTAAATAAAACGCGTTTAATTTAACCTTATGCTGAGGTCCTTCAACATTAAAACGATCTCTTTCATTAACAGGGCTTCCCATTGTAAAAGTTCCGGCGCTGATCATAATCATATTGTTTTTCTGCGGAACAACGGAGGTTTTTTCTTCATATGTAACTGGTTTGGATTTGCAGGAGAATAAAATAAAACATATCAGAATAATAAATAGTGCTTTTTTCATTTTATCTCCTTTTATGTTTTTCTTAAAAGCTCCATTGGTTTTAATCTACCAGCTTTCGCGGCGGGAATCAATGAGGCGGTTATAGAACATAAAATCGCGAATAGCCATATAATGAATACGGCGTTCCAGTCAATTATTATGGGTATTGTTTCAAGATAAAATCCGGGATCCAGAATCTTTACCTCGCTTCCATTAAACAATCCGGAAAAGAAACTTAAGAATTTTTCCAGAAACCTTAAGATTTCGTTTATATTGCTTCCTATAAGGAGTCCTGCAATGATTCCGATAAATCCTCCGATAAAACCTGTAAGAAAACTTCCCCATAAAAAAACGCTTGTAACGCCTTTCACGCTTGCGCCTGTTACTTTTAATACGGCAATATCTCTCTGACGTTCCAGCACAAGCATACTTGTTGCGGAAGAGACGTTAACAGCGGCTACTATTACAATCAACGCCATTATAAAAAGAAGCAGCTGCCTTGTTGTCTGATACGAGCTGTACTGAGAACGCAAAAGATCATTCCATGTAAAAATACTGTAACTTGCAGGAAGTATATTATCCAATTCCAGCGCGAAATTATCTGCATTTTTATAAGGATCGTCAATTTTTACAATGTAATTTGATGATGACTGTTCTGCGGAAAAAACGCGTTTTGCTCCTTCGTAACTTATAATGCACCATAAAGCGTCCAGCTCATTATATCCGCATGATAAAATTCCCCTTACCGTAAAGGAAGCTGTTCTTGGAGACATCCTGCCTCCTTCCGCGGGCACAATAGTCATTAAGCGCACAGTATCCGCGGCTCTGACTCCTAAATTCTGCGCCAGTGTTTCACCTAACACAATATCGCGGTCTGTTTGCGGTTTATTCACGCCGTCTATAATTTTTAAAAAAGAGATGCTCCCCTTTTCATCCCAGAAAGAAGGATCTATGGCGCGCACAGTAACTCCTGTTTTTCCGCTTTTTCCGGCGATAACTCCCATTCCCCGCTGTTCTTTCCATATTCCTCTAACGTTTCCTGCTTCATGAATCATTCTTTCTGTTTCTTCTTCGCCGCCGTAGTCGTTGTAATCCAGCACCTGCAAATGTCCTGTTCCAAGTTCCATGTACCTGTCAGTAATTCCCCTGATCATTCCGTCGGCGACAATTAGAGTAACGATAATCGGAACAAGGCTTACGGCTATCCCTGCGGCAGCTCCGCGCAGATAACGCACGCCTTCATGAGCGCGGCCCCAAAGATATCTAATAGCAATAAAAAAGGAGGCTTTAATTTTCAATTTTGCTCTCCGCACAAACGTCCGTTTTCAAGCAGAAGGCGCATAGACGCCCTTAAAGCCACTTTTTTATCATGAGTTACAACAATTAAAGTTTTATTCCATTTTTGCGCGTTTTCATAGAGCAGCTGCGAGACAATTTCGCTGTTCTGCGGATCGAGGTTCCCTGTCGGCTCGTCGGCAAGAATTAATGATGGATTGTTTACCATGGAACGCGCAACCGCGATCCTTTGGCGCTCTCCTCCTGAAAGCTGAGAGGGGAAATGGCTTCCTCTGTTTTCAAGCTTAACGTCAGAAAGCAGTTCTTTTGCCCTTTCAACCGCTTCTTTTTTCTTTATTCCGGCGATGTAAGCCGGCAGCATAATATTTTCCAGAGCGGTAAAATCTTTTAAAAGATAATGGAACTGAAAAATAAAACCCACCTGTTTGGATCTGTATAAAGATACTTCTTTTTCACTGAGCGCTGTGATTTCCTTATCGCCGATAAAAACGCTTCCCTCGTCTGCGCGATCAAGTCCGCCTATAATATTTAATAGCGTGCTTTTTCCGCTTCCGCTGATTCCCATAATAGCGGCTGATTTTCCTTCTTCAATATCAAATTCAATTCCCTGTAAAATATGAAGAGTTTCATTTCCGGAAACATAATTTTTAACGATACCGGAAACTTTTAAAAGAATATTCGGCGTATCATTCATATCGCAGTACCTCCGCCGGTTGTATTTTGGCTGCTTTTCCTGACGCAAACCATGCCGCCGCAAGAGCGGATAAAAAACCAAACATATATATTAATATTACCTCGTGCGTTAATATGCGGGACGGTATTTCTTTAATATAAAATATTGCGGGCGAAAAAACTGAAAAATTACCCGCTATCGCGGAACCAAAAAAGCCCGCGATAATGTTTATTATGCCGATAAACCAGTTTACAATATTTTCAACTAACGAAAAAAACTGCGGAATGTTTGAAGCGACAGCCAATCCCGGCAAAAGTCCGATTGTAGCTCCTGTAAGTCCTATAATCGCGCCGTCTAATACAAAGACAAAACGCACTTCTTTTTCAGTGCCTCCTACAGCGCGTAAAAGACCGATCTCTTCTCGTCTTTGCAGAACCGATCTTCTTTGCGCCTGAAAGATATTAAGCCCCACCACTATAAAAATGAGTCCGACAAGAATAAACATAAAAAGTTTCTCCGTCCGCAAAGCGCCGAAGAAAGAGCGGTTATAATCGCGCCAGCTGGACAGTTTGACGCCTTCGTAACCAGATAATTTCCTGTCTGCCTGCTGCAATGAATATTTATCATTAAAACGGTTTGCAAGTTTTATGCCGATTTTTAAATCGCTCTCGTTAGCTAAAAAAGACGGATGCTCAATATTTATAAATACCCAGCTGCAGTCATATTCATAGTAGCCTGTTCTGAAAATTCCTGTAACTTTATAGGTGTCTACGCCGGTTTCTTCTCCCGCTGTACTTCCGGCGGCATTACCAGCGGATAACATCCCTGTAATAGAAAAAAACGTAACATCATCGCCTGTATTTACGCCCAATCTCCGCGCAAGTTCCGCGCCCAAAAGCACGTCATTCAATTCTGAAATATTAAAATAACCTTCCTCAAATTCAAGCTTACTCATCATTCCTGAATCAAAATCATAAGTATTTTCATCTACTCCCCTGATAAACACAGCCTGCTGCGAAATTCTTTTCCCCCTCGCGATTGCCTGATATTCCTTGAATGGAACTGCGGTTTTTATTCCAGGGATTGAAAGCATAATATTACGCGCTTCATCAACATCATCTTTTTTAATATTTTCAAGGCGGATGTGATATGAAGAAACTTCCAGAATACTTTCTATAAATCCCAGCTGGAAACCGTTCATAACGGAGATAATAATAATCAGCGCAAGCACACCCACGGCTATTCCAAGCACTGCCAGAACAGGAGAGCTGCTTCTTCCTTTAAAAATATAACGGGAAGCTACAAATAAAATCCACGATTTTTTCAATTTCTAACCCTTGTCTCTGATATTTTTCTGCCGCTTTCCCAAACAGCGCGGAGAACTACGGCGTCGTTCATATAGAGTTCTTCTATTTCGGTATCGCCTTGCGCGCGGACTACCCTTTCCAGAACGCCGTTTCTCAGATTTCTTTCCTGAATTACATCGCCACCGGAATTATACGCGAATTCAGCCAAAAGAACAGTATCTCCTTCTGTCTTTACTGAAGAAACAATGCGGTTATTCTGCCAGATATTATTTATTATCCAGATTACCTTATCTTCGCTGTCGTAAAGGGTCTGGCTCATAATTCTTCCCCTGTTATCGGTGTCAAAAATCATTTTAGAGCCGATGTCAACATATACATCTCCGAAAAATTCAGGGTATATATTAAATCTTTCGCTGATAAAAATACCGGACTGAGCCAAATCCATTATACGCCTCGGGAAAGCAACCTTTATAGGATCGTCCATTTCTGTTCCGCTGTAAAAAACGCGTTCAATATTTCTTAACGATAACGAACGGTTATAGCGGTAATTGTCAACGTATAAAATTTTATATCCTCTGTCGTCTTTACTTGCACCCCATTCAAAATATTCCGCTTTTACCAACAAATTTTTATTAAATGAATATTCTGTTTTCGCTGTTTTTCCATTTTCATAATACCGATATTCCGAAGTTAAAAAAGATTCTTCATTAAATATTTCCAGAAAACCTGTTTTGTTTTTTACATCTAACGGAAAGTCAAGCGATTCTGCCTCAGTTTCGTCTTCGGCTTCTTCGCCTTGCGCTATTTCATGCGCCTCCTTAATTATTTCATGCGCCTGAGCGGCCTCTTCAGCTAACTGTTCATCTTCGTCTGTTTCGTCAGAAATTATCAGAGCGGTTGATTCTTTAACGGCGGAAAAATCCTGCGCGTTAACAAACTCCGATTCAGGTTCCAGAAAAACCGCGTTTAATCTTGTGTTTCTGTTCGCGTCTCTGAATATCCACTGCGTGCGCTGCTGCTCCCCTTCTTTATATAAAATACGAACTTCCAAAAGATAGTCTTCGCTGTAATACGGAATTAGATAATCCGGCAATTCATCGCGATGCACAAAATTAACCGCAAGCGCGTACTTATTGCGCAGCGCGGCGAACCGGGATTGCTCCTCATGCAAAGCCATGCCGCCTGAATTTGATTTAAACCAGCGCACAGGTTTCGACCATTCGGGATAATCCCAATTAAATTCCATTCCCAAAGCAATATCATCTTCGCTGTATTCAATTCCCGGTAACAACAAATCCAATTCATCCGTAAGAGCAAAAAAACCCGCAAAGAGAATAAGAATGAGAACAATAATAGGAATAATTATCTTAGCCGATACCCGCAAATTCCCTCGCAAATTTATGAGGATCGAAAAATTCGATGTCCCCGTATTTTTCGCCTGTGCATATAAAAATCACAGGCAGGTTCAGTTCCGAAGCAAGAGAGAAAACAACTCCCCCTTTTGCCGTAGAATCATATTTTGTTAATATTACGCCGTCAAGCGATACTGCGTCATGAAATGTTTGCGCCTGAGCGAACGCGTTTCTTCCCGTAGTCGCGTCCAAAACGAGGAGCTTTAAATAGTTGGCATCTTTCGCCTTTGATTCAACAATTCTGTCAATCTTCCGCAGTTCTTCCACAAGCGCCGATTTTGTATGCATTCTCCCCGCGGTATCGGCAATTACAACCTGAACGCCGCTTGAATTCGCGGCTTCTAAAGCGTCAAACACAACAGCTGCCGGATCCCCTCCCTGTTTGTGCGCCACAACGCGCGTATCAAGTTTCTCTCCGTGAATTTTTAACTGATCGATAGCGGCGGCTCTGAACGTATCGGCTGCCGCCAGTATCGTTTTCTTGTTATATTGCGCGCTGATATGATTTGAAAGTTTTGCCGCCGTAGTGGTTTTGCCTACGCCGTTAACCCCAAGCAGTAAAATTGCGGTAAGTTTATCGCTTATTATCCGGCATGCGGGTTTTGCTTTTTTAAGCTCATCTTCAAGAAGCTGCGAAAGTTTTTCCGGCAAGTTTTCGGGCGTTTCTTTTTTGCAGATATTTTTCAATGTTTCCGCGGTTTTAAACGCCTGTGAAGCGCCGAAATCGCCTTCTATTAATAAATCGCAAAGATCGTCGAAAGCTTCTTCGCTAATAGATGTTTTTCCTGTAAAAAAACTTTTTATTCTTTCGCCGAATTTCATTTTTTCCTGCCTGTTTTCGGAAGCTGTGTTTCATCCCTGCTTGAAACGACAATGTATCTGATCATTTGATATATGCCGAAAGCGGAAGCCACGCCAAAAGCGATTATCGATCCGGTTCTGAAATAGAACAACTCCGGTTTTTCATTTATAAAATCCGCTTGACTTCTTCCGGTGCTGACGGCAAATGCGTAATAGGCGCTTTCAAATGTCCAATTGCCGATCCACGCGGCAATACCCGTAATCCATTGGCTGCCCCATGCCCAATAATAAATTTTCCGCTCTTTTTCTACTCTGCCTTTTTGAAGAGGTTTTCCCGTTTTAACCGCCATTGAATGGTAATAATCCTGCGCATCCGGAGTTTGAAATACTATGGAACCTTTATTCCCGTTATTCGCGCTCATTTCTATATATTGAAAACTATTAACGGGAAGACGCAGCGTAAAAGGCGCTTTTCCTATATATAACGCGCCGTGATAAAGATTGCCGGAAGTATCCGCCGATACTTCAAATTCTCCGTATTCTACAGGATTTAATTTTATATTAATTTCTGTTAACTCGCCTGATTTTAACTCAGTTTCCAAACTAATGGTCTCATAATTTAAAGCGGAAGCGGTAACAGTTATTTTTCCGACAGGATATTCCGCAAGCTCTGTTTCTCCTCTGCCTGCAAAAGCTCTGTTAACAAGAAGCAATGTTTCTTCAGGCTGCGATTTTATTACAAGCGCGGCGGGACGGTTGCCTGAAAGAATAATTACAAGTTTTTTAATAATTTCATCAAGAGCGCCGCTTAAATCGTCATGCGAAAAGATAACGCTGTCTTCCCATACAAACGCCCTGTTGTAAAGAGTAAAAAGTCTTACGGATAAAAAGTATCTGCCGTGAAAATCTGAAATTGCGCCGAAAAGAATCGCGTCCGCTTTCTGCGAAGCGCAAAACCTGGCTTCGCCGCCCGGATCAGGCGCCTTTGGAAACACAAGATCCATATTGCCGCTTGCTAATTTAAATACAGGTTCATTGTTAATAAGCGGCGCGTTACTGTCTATTTCTTCCAGAGCGGTTCTTAATTTTTCGATCTCGTTCTCCGCTCTTTTTATATTCTGGCGGTATTTCCAATCCGGCTCTCCCTGAAAAATTAAACGCGACCTTTCCTCGGTTTTAACCGCAAGAGATTTCGCCGCCGCGGATCTCGACTTTGCCCACGCGTATTCTTCGTAATAAGCATATTCAGGAGAAATGCGCGTATGAAAACTAATCGCGCTGAATTTTTCTTTTAATTCTCTGGCCGCGATACCGGTAATGTTTGTTTTATCGCCCGAAAGCAATGTGTTAAATTCTGTTATGCAAAGCACCCATTCATTGTTATGCGTAACAGCATCGGCGTTTGAATCGGCGCCGCCATTCGCGAATAAAAACGAATTCAAAGAGAGAAAAAGCAGGAACAGGCACGTTACATTTAATTTCAAATGCACTCCTTGTTATTCCATGAAAATTTCAAGTACTCTTCGATAAAAGGATCGATATCTCCGTCCATCACCGCCTGTATATTTCCTTTTTCAACCTTTGTCCTGTAATCTTTTACCATCGTATACGGCTGAAACACATAGGATCGTATCTGGTTACCCCAGGAAATATCTTTTTTCTCCTGTGAAAATTTCGCGTTTTCTTTTTCCTTCTCCTGTCTGTAATGTTCATAAAGCCGCGCTTTTAACATGCTCATCGCAATCTGGCGGTTTTTAATCTGACTGCGCTCGTTCTGGCAGGCGACTACGATACCTGTCGGAAGATGCGTAAAACGCACAGCGCTGTCTGTCTTGTTAACATGCTGCCCTCCCGCGCCGCCTGCGCGGTATGTGTCCACCCTTAAATCTTCTGGTTTTATTTCTACATCAATTGTATCATCAATAACGGGAAATAAGTAAACGGAAGCGAACGAAGTATGACGGCGCGCGTTGGAATCGAACGGGCTGATTCTTACTAGCCTGTGAATCCCCGACTCACCTTTCAAATAACCATAGGCGTAATCGCCTTCGATTCTGCAGGTGGCGGATTTAATCCCCCCTTCCGCTTCCTGCCTGTCAACTTCTTCAACCGTAAAACCTTTCTGCTCCGCCCAGCGGAGGTACATACGGTAGAGCATCTGCGACCAGTCGCAGGCTTCAGTTCCGCCTGCTCCCGAATGAACGGTAAGAAAGCAGGGATTTTTATCCATTTCGCCTGCCATAAGTTCAAAAACATTTTGTTTGCCGTAACGCTCAGAAAGCCCTTTAAACGAGGCCTCGATACCGGCGGTTTCATTCTCGTCCTTCGCTTCCATCGCAAGCTCAAAAAGCGTTTGTAAATCGGTAATTTCATCGCGTAAAACTTTCCACGGCTCATACCGGCTTTTGAGGCTTTTCATTGCAGACATTGATTTTTCGACCGCTTCCTGATCATTCCAGAAACCAGTCTCTGATGTTTTAGCTTCTATCTCGGCTATTCTTTGCGCGAATCCCGCGTCTTCAAAGACGCCTCCATGTGTCGTTAATTTTTGTAAATAAATCTTGAATGGGCGCGCCCAGTTCGGAAAGCAGCATGGTTTTTCTCCTGTATAATGAAAATCATAGCGGAAAATGGAGTGTAATTCAATAGAAGCAATTTTTATTAAATATATGTTGACATTTGAGCGACAATATGGTATATTTTATGGTGACAAGAGATAATTATGGAATTTGTAACAGTGAGAGATTTTAGAACTTCCCCGGCTGTTATTTGGAAAAAGCTCCCCGTGGAGCGCGAGATGGTTATAACTAACAACGGAAAGCCAATCGCGCTTTTAACGCCATTAACGGACGAAACACTGGAAGATACAATTTCCGCGCTTAGGCAGGTAAGGGCAATTAACGCTGTAAGAAAAATGCAGGAAATATCCGTAACTCAGGGCAATAACAAAATGACCTTGGACGAAATTAACGCCGTTATTAAAGAAGCCAGACAGGAAATGAGATCGGAAAATGAGAGTTGTGATTGATACAAATGTTCTGGTTTCGGCTTTAATATCTGCAAACGGAACGCCTGCTAAAATACTAGCAGCTCTTTTAAATGATAAAATAACAATCCTCTATGACAATAGAATTATCTTTGAGTATTTAAAAATATTATCAAGAGACATTTTTAAATTTGATAATGAAGTAATAAACGAATTAATTATTTATATTCATCATAAAGGCGAATATATAAACGCCGATTATTCCAAAGTTAAGTTTGAAGACGAAATCGACAAGAAATTTTACGAAGTATTTAAAACAGGTTTCGCCGGCTTTCTAATAACCGGAAATAAAAAACATTTCCCAAAAGAAAAAGAAATAGTAAGCCCAAAAGAGTTTATAGAAGCGTTTTAAATCACTGCCTCTTTGACGCCGCCCTTTCGTTGCTGCGCACTATCCTCTTTGCTAAAAGTTTGGAAAGAAAAATACCGTAGTGCGGATATTCGCGGATAATATTAATAAATGTTTTTTGAGTCATCTGAATCAATTTTCCCGCGCTTGTGGCTTTAATCGTTGCGGATCGCCTTTGATTCAGAAGGAATGACATTTCCCCCATGAAAATATCGTGAGCGCTGAGGGAACCTACCTTCGCTCCGTTGTGAAGAACTTCAAAAGTGCCCGACGATATATAATAAAGGTAGTCGCTTGAATCTCCTTCCTTTATAACAACCTGCCCTTTTCTAACTTTAATTATCTTTTCATGCGTAAAGCCCGCGGGAACATCGTTTTCTACGGATTTATCATGGTTAACAACCATTGTCGCCTGATTGCCCTTGTCGTTGTAGCGCAGTTTGCTTGAAAGTTTCTTAGCCATTTTAATTCCGCGCCCGTGCAGGCTTAAATCGTCCTGATTTTTAATCTCTTTTAATAATGATTTAACATTAAACCCCTTGCCTTCGTCGCGGATAACAAATGTTGTCTTATCAGGTTTTATGTCCCAGCTAAAATGAACCTTTTTTTTATTTACCGCGGGGTCTTTGCATTTTTCGGCGATTAAATCAAGAGAAGAGACGCCTTCTTCCATGCTCTTTGTTTTTTCCTCGTAACTGATGCCGCAGCTTCCGTGTTCAATGGCGTTCATTATAAGTTCTATAAGAGCGAGCTGAAGATGCATTTTCCTGTCGGAGTTTACAAACCCTCTTTGAGACAGGATAGTAGCTCCGATACCGGCGTAAAGCGGCACCGCGCGCACATCGTTGTCGATAATAAATTTGCCGCAAGCGCCTTCCAAAAATGTTTTAGTAAATTCTTTTTGAAATATTAACTGATAATTCTGTTCGATAATTTCAATACTTTTAACAAGATGGGACCTTATACAGTAATTATCAAGCATTGCAAGAACATTTATACCCTTGTATTTTTCGAGCATTTCTTCTTCTCTGCACTTTGAAGGATCAAAAATGCCGATGATTCCAAAATTAAAAATCAATCTGTCGTTTTGTATTTGTTCGATTATCTTTTCAATTTTAATCGCAGGATCGCTGAAGTTAATTACAACAAGTTCCGGCATGGTGTATTTGATAAATTCGATTATTTCTTCTTTCTTGTCTAAAAATAATAAATTCTGATCGTTATTGCTTTTAAAGGCCGATTCTATATTTTGGCGTATATCTTCATCAGAATTGATTATTCCTAATACACTCATTACGGCTCCTTTAAAAAGCGTATCTTAATTATAAACTTAAATCTGTTTATCATCAACATATCTTCCCTACATTTTATAAAACCGCTATACTGATGTTATGGACAAATTAATCATCAAGGGAGCGCGTGAGCATAACCTTAAAAACATCGACCTTGAACTGCCTCGTGATAAACTAATCGTTATTTCAGGGCTCTCAGGTTCAGGCAAAAGTTCTTTAGCTTTTGATACAATCTTCGCGGAAGGGCAAAGGCGGTATGTTGAAAGCCTTTCTGCTTACGCCCGCCAGTTTTTGGGGCGCATGGACAAACCCGATTTGGATTATATCGAGGGATTGTCCCCTGCAATTTCAATCGAGCAAAAAACAACCCACCGTAATCCGCGCTCAACCGTAGGCACTGTAACGGAAATTTACGATTACTACCGCCTTTTGTACGCGCGAATCGGCGTACCGCACTGCCCTGTCTGCGGAAAGGAAATCCGCGAACAGCCGATAGATTTAATCGTAGAAACAATTTTGCAATACAAAGAAGGTACAAAGATACAGCTTCTCGCTCCCGTTATCCGCGGAAAGAAAGGAGAACATCAAAAAATAATAGAAGACGCTAAAAAAGCTGGTTTCGCGCGCGCGAGGATAGACGGCGTTCCCGTCAATCTTGATGAAAGCATTAAACTGGACAAGCAGAAAAAACACAGCATAGAAATAATCGTGGACAGACTTGTTATGGGAAAGGATATCCGCTCGCGGCTGGCGGAATCCGTCGAAACCGCGGTGCAGACCGCGGACGGACTTTTAATTGTGCTCAGCAGCGAAGACGGCAAAAACCGCGAGCAGGTTTTTTCACAGAAAAACTCATGCCCCGACTGCGGCGTATCAATCCCTGAATTGCAGCCGCGTCTTTTTTCATTTAACAACCCGTTCGGCGCATGTACAGGCTGTTCCGGCATCGGCACAAAAATGGAATTTGATCCTGATCTTGTTATTCCCGATCGATCATTGTCGTATAACGAAGGAGGAGTTGTTCCATATAATCCGGACAGCGCATGGCATTCAAGCAGGTTTAAGGCTCTTTCCAAACATTTTGATTTCAGTCTTGATACGCCGATTAATAAACTGCCTAAAAAAATTGTAAACGCGATTCTTTACGGCATGGAAGATGAAGTTAGAGTTAAATATGTTAACCGTGATAAAACCGGTTCTTTTCAGTACAACACTCAGTTCCCCGGCATTTTGGAAGAATTAAGGCGCCGCTATATGGAAACCCAGTCGCAGGGCGTTAAAGACTGGCTTGAAAAATTTATGAGCCAGACGCACTGCGAAGACTGCGACGGCAAAAGGTTAAAACCTGAAGTGTTAGCCGTTACGGTTGCGGGGAAAAATATCTGGGAGCTGTCTAAACTTTCCGTAACTGACACTTTAAAGTTTTTCGAAAACGTAAAACTAAATAAAAACGAAAATAAAATCGCGTATCAGATTCTTAAAGAAATTAACGCGCGTCTTGGTTTTATGAAAAACGTGGGTCTCGATTACCTCTCGCTTGAACGCAAGGCATCTACCCTCTCAGGAGGAGAAGCCCAGAGGATTCGTCTCGCGACGCAGATTGGATCCAGCCTTGTGGGAGTTTTATACATTTTGGATGAGCCTTCAATCGGGCTTCACCAGAGAGACAACCAGAGGTTAATCGACACGCTTTTGTATCTGCGCGACCTTGGAAACACATTGATTGTCGTCGAGCATGACGAACAAACTCTGCGCACAGCGGATCATATCGTGGATTTAGGCGTAGGCGCAGGCGTTCACGGCGGAAAAGTTGTCGCGCAGGGAAGCGTAACAGATGTAATGAAAGTAAAGGAAAGTTTAACAGGCCAGTATCTTGCGGGAAATCTCAGTATCAATATACCTCAGGAAAGGCGCAAAGGAAACGGCGCGTTCTTAAAACTTAGGGGTGCAAGCGAACATAATCTTAAAAATATAAATGTGGATATCCCGCTTGGAGTTTTTACATGTATTACAGGCGTATCGGGTTCGGGAAAATCCACTTTGCTTTCCGATGTTTTATACCCCGCTCTCGCGAATAAAGTTTACGGCTCCAACCATTCAGAAGGCGCTTATAAAAAACTTGAAGGTTATGAACATATCGACAAGGTTATCGACATCGATCAAAGCCCGATTGGAAGAACGCCGCGCTCAAACCCGATAACTTATGTGGAAGGTTTTACAGCGATAAGGGATATGTTCGCCGGTTTGCCTGAATCAAAAATGAGAGGATACAAAGCGGGGCGTTTTTCGTTTAATGTGCGCGGCGGCAGATGCGAAAATTGCGAAGGAGACGGGACAATCAGAATCGAGATGAACTTTTTGCCGGATGTTTACATAACGTGCGATGTCTGCCACGGCAAAAGATTTAACAGGGAAACATTGGAAATCCGCTATAAAGGCAAAAATATACACGAAGTGCTGGATATGACCATCGAAGAAGCCGCTTCTTTCTTTGCGCCGGTTCCGCAGATTTCGCGTAAAATGCAGACTTTGCTTTCTGTCGGACTCGGTTATGTAAAACTCGGGCAATCCGCACTTACCCTTTCAGGCGGAGAGGCCCAGAGGGTAAAACTGGCTCTTGAACTTTCAAAACGCTCCACGGGAAGGACTCTGTACATCCTTGACGAGCCGACAACAGGCCTTCACTTTGCGGACGTTAAGCAGCTAATGGATGTTATTCAGCGGTTGGTAGATCAGGGAAATACCGTTATAATGATAGAACATAACCTTGATGTACTTTTACAGGCGGATCATATAATAGATCTTGGACCTGAAGGCGGCGATAAAGGCGGACAGGTAATCGTTACGGGCACGCCGGAACAAACCGCCAAATGCGCGTCTTCATACACAGGGTTCTACATCAGCGAAATGCTTAAACGCGGCAAACCAAAAAAAACCGGGAGAAAATGAAAGCGGCAATTAGGAAAGAATTATTTACATTCTTACTGATATTCTTTTTAATAAATTCACCTTTATTCCCGCAGGAAGAAGCTGCGCTTGCCGAAGATGTAATGGAAGCGATGGATGAAATTGAGGAAGCTCTGATGCTATCGCGTCAGGAAAGAAATCGTATAGAAATGGAACTTAAAACATCCACGCTAAGCGAACTTGCCGCGTGGTGCCGTATGCTCGGTCTTTCTGAAAGCGGCACAAGAGCGGAACTGGTAAAAAAAATCGGCGATCATTATAATATGCCTGAACAGGCGCAGCAGAATAATGAAAACCGAAAAGTAATAACAATTGAATCGGCGCAAACATCCGAGTACTTTACTATCGAGGTAATTAACGAAGATTACGCAAGATTAAAAGGCGATGTAAGAATAAGCCTGAAAGACAAAGACGCCGTTCATAATATTACAGCGGATGAAATACTTTTTAACCGCACAAGAAACCTGCTTACGGCAAACGGCAACATAACATACGAAAAAAAAGAAGCTGATTCAATAGAAACATTCAGAGGTAAAAGTTTAACTGTTAATATCGATAACTGGTCCAGCATTTTTCTTGACGGAAACTCAACTTTCGAGGACTCCGGAGCCGCGTATCTTTTTTCAGGTTCTGTTATATACAGAAGCGAGCAGGAAGTAACAATTTTAAATAAAGCCAGAATATCAAACGCAAACACGGATGAAGCGTATTGGTCTATAAGGGCGTCAAAATTATGGCTTCTTCCGGGTTCTGATTTCGCTATCTTTAACGCTGTTTTAAACGTAGGAGAGATTCCTGTTTTATATATTCCGTTTTTTTATTTTCCAACTGATGAAATTGTTTTTCATCCTGTTCTTGGATACCGCAGCAGAGAAGGCGGTTTTATTCAGACAACAACTTATATTTTCGGAAGACCGAAATCTGATAATTCACAAGCCAGCTCTCTTTCTAAAATCCTCGGCAATTCAAATGACAACGAAAAAGAACTTCAGGGGTTATTCTTAAGAAGCACGAGCAAAAAAGCGGTTAATAAAGATGAAATCAGCCTTAAAGCGATGCTCGATTACTATGTAAATCTCGGAGCGTACGCGGGAATTGATCTTCTTACGCCGAAAAAAGGAATTTTAAATCCTATTGATTTTTCTTTAGGATTAGGTTTTTCAAGAACAGTTTCAAATACAACTACGGGTTATACTCCTTATGCCGTGAATAATTATGACGGCACATTTGACTGGAACCAGTCAAATCTGTTTTCCGCTCTTGTGCCGTTCCGTTACAAGATGAAATTTAACAGCGGCATCAGCGGAAAGTACGGTTCTCTTACATGGAGCATTCCTTTCTATTCCGATCCGTTCATGGACAATGATTTCGGCATACGGGCTGAAAGCATGGACTGGATGAATATGATTCAGCAGGGAGGATCGATAGATCCGAATACTTCATCCACAAACGAACTTGGCCCCTTCCAATGGCAGTTAAACGGAAATTTAAATCCGTCGCTGCCGAAACTTGATCCTTACATCTCAAAAATTTCAATCTCTACAATTAATACATCATTGTCTTTTATCAAGCTGGGAGTGGACCTAACAGCAAGCGGCATTAACAAAGATTCGCCGAATCGTTTTTTCTACGCGCCTGATAAATTTACAATGTACCATATATCGGCATCCATAACGGGAACTCCTGTTACAATCGGAATGACTTCTCAGCAAAATGCAAATAAAACATCCTCAGCACAGGCGGATTATGATCCTTTTAACGGCATAGGCGTCCCCATTTCTCCATGGCCTGAGGATCAAGAAACATCTTCGGAAAAAACAGCGTCGGGCGATGTATTAATTCCGCCTGTAATAACCCAGAATTTCAGCATACCGTCAGCCGGAAACACAAAGTTCAGCTTCGATTACCAGCTTACACCCACAGCGTCATCGGAACTTAATTTTATGTTTCAAGACTGGAAAACATACGAGGATGTTGACTGGAGCGATGTAAAATCCATTTTATCAAATTTCGGCATAAACGCCTCTTTAAATTTCCGCTATGATCATACAGGCGGAATGTTTTCAAATACTTTTACCTTTACAGGCAGCGGAAACCTGCGCGATTATACATATTTAAATGAAGATCTATACATTGATCCAATAACAGGGATTCCGGATAAAGACGCGATAGAAAAAGAAAAACGATCCCAATACGACAGAACAAATTACAATTCAACTTACGCGTATAACGGAACATTTAAACCATTATACCAAAATTCAATATTCAGCCAGTCAAATCTTCAGTATTCGTTCAGGGGCACGCTGGTCAGATCAAAAAAATATGTTGACGGGGACGGCCCTGAACTTACGCCTGAATGGGGTTCATGGGCGAAAGAAGACAGAACAAAGGATGTGCTCGGTCTCAGCAGCCACAGGCTCTCGGCGAATCTTACCGCCAATGTTTTTGATAAATCCCAATCCATTACTCTTAGCACAGAATTGCCGCCGATGGACGGACTTGTTACAGCCAGCGCCACATTCAGAGCGTGGATAACAGAAACAAATTTAAATTTTCGTATGGAAAAACCTGAAACAGAACCGGATTGGATTCTTAAACCTTACGATATAAGAGAAACATTTAATTTCGGAAAAATCGGATCATTTGTTCAGTACATTGTAATAACTCCGGAAGAAAACAACCGCATTACAAGTTTACGATCCACTCTGTCTTTATGGAAATTCAGATCTGAATTTATAATGGTAAACACGCCGATGTATAAATTTGAGCAGAAAAACGAAGGAACCGATCCATGGGGGCAAGTCGGTGAAGCGGTGCTCAATCCCAAGGAATTATTTTTCGGATATAAAGACTCATTCGCGAATATTAAACTTTTTAAAAACCGCTTAACCCTGTCTTTTAATATTGACACATCGCTTACTTTTGATTTACAGAAATATACAAATTCAATATTTAATTTTTCCATCGGACTTAATTTAAAAATAAATAATTTTTTAGATATTAATTTATCGGCATTATCGAAAAATTCGGAAATCTGGCGTTACTTTGAAGGAGTGCCGTGGACGGAAGACCTGCCGTATCATTTATTTAACGATCAGCAAAAAAACATATTCACAGATCTTTTTAATTCATTTAATTTTTTTAACGAATCAAAAAGAAAGGAATCTGGTTTTAAAATGCACAGGTTCAATTTGGATGTTAATCATCACCTGGGAGACTGGAGCGCGAGGCTTACTGTAAGCACTTATCCGTATCCTGATATGACTCAAGCTATCCCGAAATACAGGATAATTTCCGATGTTTCATTTGTCGTACAGTGGACGCCTATTTCCGAGATTAAATCTGAAATAAAATACGAAGGAAAATACGATAAAATGGTGGTAAAATAGCGGTTTCCTTTGGTTCTGCGAAGACTTGACTAGCATATATGCCGGGTTATAGAATGATGAAAAAGAGGTATTTTTGGACGATGGGATTACTATAGCTTTTGACAACAGAGAACTTTTAAGCGGGGTTTGCGGCGCAAATGACGGAAATCTCAGAATAATTGAAGGTTCTCTCGGCGGTTTTATCACGGCAAGAGGCAATGAAATTCACTTTGAAAGCCAGGATGAAATCGGCGTTAAACGCTTCAGGACGATGATGGATAACCTTATCACGGCGGTTAAGGAAGGCGAACAACCCTCCGCGGATTATATCCGCGCTCTTGCCGGGGATCCGCATTGCAATTCCGCAGAGAAAGACAGCTCCTTATTCCGCGATTCCATGATTCAAATACCACACGGTTTTAACCGCGTTTTCCCGAAATCAAAAAATCAAGCTGAGTATATCCGCGGAATGAGAGAGAGCGAAATTTGTTTTTGCATCGGACCTGCGGGCACTGGTAAAACATTTCTCGCAATCGCCCATGCTCTTCAAATGCTGCTTTCAAAAAAAATGAGAAAACTGGTTCTTACGCGCCCTGTTGTGGAAGCCGGAGAAAATCTGGGATTTCTGCCGGGAGATCTGGCTCAGAAAATCGATCCGTACCTTAAACCTCTTTATGACGCGATGGAATCTCTTGTACCCTACGATATTATAAACCGGATGGAAGAAACAAGATCGATAGAGATTGCGCCTCTTGCGTACATGAGAGGAAGAAGTTTAAACGACTGCATGGTAATTTTGGATGAAGCGCAGAATACAACAAAAGAACAGATGAAAATGTTCCTTACAAGAATTGGTTCCGGCACCCGCGCGGTAATTACAGGGGATTCCACCCAGATAGATCTTGCGCGCAAGACGGATTCTGGTCTTCTGCACGCGCTGGATATTTTAAGGGAAGTAGACGGACTTAATTTTTCATTCCTTCATACAGGCGATGTAGCGCGCAATCCGTTAATAAAAAAAATAATACAGGCATATAATGAAAGAGAAAAGTAATAAATTAAAAACAGCCGTTCTTTCAGCATTGAACTATTTCCGTTCAGGGCCTGCCCTGTTCAGTTTTGGTTTATGCCTTGCGGGTATTTTTGTTGTAATCGCGAGCAGAAATTACGACGCGTTTAAAGATTTGCGTACTATCCTCGGCGTTCTTTTTCTTCTTCTGAGCATTTACACTATTTTTATAATTTTACAGGGACAAACCATTCTTGGAAAACAATTAAGCAAAAGCGAAAAATATCTTTTGGCGTCTTTAACTGGCTCTTATATAATAGGTTCTGTAATTATAAATAATTTATCTCCGGGTTTTAGCGGCTTTCCTGTCGCTCTTACGGTTCCCACCGCTCTTTTTATAATGTTGATTTCCGTCTTTATGGGAAAAAGACCTGCCATAATTTTCGCCATTGCAATGCCCTTAGGCGCGTACTTCGCAGGCGCCTTTGACGATTATTCATATATCATCGCGCTTGTGTCGGGAGCGGCGGCTTCGACAGTTCTTCACAAGGCGCAGAATAGAATGAGTCTTATTAAAGCAGGCATTATAATCGCACTTGCGCAGTGTTTCGCCGTATTAATAGTGCTCTTGCTGCGTGAAGCTGCCTGGACTGAATACCCTGCCCTTCTCTTTTGGGCGGCTCTTAACGGTATAGCGTGCGGAATGTTAAGCATCGGTTTTCTGCCGCCTCTTGAACACGCTCTGAACGCTGTAACTCCATACAGGCTTATGGAACTGTCAGATTTAAACGCGCCAATTTTGCGTAAGCTTTTTACAACAGCGCCGGGAACATATACCCACTCTCTTATGGTAGCAAACCTTGCGGAACAGGCTTGCCAGGATATCGGGGCAAATTCGCTTCTTGCCCGGGTCGGCGCGTATTATCACGATATAGGAAAAATGGATAACCCCGACTACTTTGTGGAAAATCAAACCGATCATAACAGGCATGATGAAATCGCTCCTCGCCTTTCCGCCACAATAATCCGCAGCCATGTAAAACTAGGCGTAGAGAAAGCGCACAGTCTCGGGCTTCCAAAAGATGTAATCGCAATAATCGCGGAACATCACGGTAATTCTATAATTTCATGGTTTTACAATAAGGCGACAGAACAGGAAGTTACGGTTAACTCCGAAGATTTCTCGTATCCGGGAAGCCCTCCGCGTTCTAAAGAATCAGCCATTGTTATGCTTGCCGATATTACCGAAGCCGCGGTGCGTACCTTAAATAAGCCCACAGCCGGCAAAATTGACAAATTCATCCAGCAGCTCTTTGAAGCGAAAATAGATCATGGTCAGCTTTCAGAATCCGATTTATCTTTCCGCGATCTTGAAATTATTAAAAAGACATTTGTAAGAGTGCTTGCCGGTTATTATCATTCAAGGATTGAGTATCCAAAACAGAAAGAGGAAGCGGCAAACGATGAATAATGTAACCATCAATGCCGAAGAAATGTCTCTGCCGGCATGGAGCGGCGCGGTCTGCGGCTTCGCTGTAAAAATTCTGGATGAATTAAAATGCGAAAACTGGGAACTCTCCGTCCTTTTCTGCGGCAATAAGACAATCAGAAACCTTAATAATCAATACCGGAACATAGACGAACCTACGGATATTTTATCATTTAATCTGGGTGAAACCGTAAAAGACGGCGATAAAGAGGCGTTTCTGCCGGGAGATATTGTCATTTCCCTTGAAACACTGCGTGAAAACGCCCAATATTTTAAAATTTCTGAAGATGAGGAGTTACGAAGACTTTTAATTCATGGTATCCTTCATTTAAACGGAATGGATCACAAAACCATTGATTCAGATGAACCGATGCTTGCGTTACAGGAGGAGATACTGAACAAGCTGAACAAGGAACATATTATTCCTGCCGGGGGAAAAGATTGAAAACCCCTTTTAAGATAAATTCACAGGCGATAAAAGATCTGGAAGAAGACCAGCGGCAGATGATCCGCGGGGTTGTTGAACTTTCCGACACCACTGTAAAAGAAGTAATGGTTCCAAGAACGGACACAGTCTTTATTTCCGCGGACGCCTCAAAAGAAGAACTGCTTACCTGCATTTATGAAAGCGAACATTCGCGTTTTCCCGTGTATCAGGATACTGTAGACAAAGTAATCGGCATCCTGCATGTAAAAGACGTTTTTAAAGCAATAATTGACGATAAACCTTTTGATATAAAAGAACTTGTCAGAAAACCTATCTTTGTCCCTGTTTCAAAACACATAGACGATTTACTGCGCGAACTGCGCCGCAAAAAAGTGCATGTCGCGGTTGTGGTAGACGAATACGGCGGGGNGTCCGGCATCGTTTCCATGGAAGACATAATAGAAGAAATAATCGGCGACATTCAGGATGAGTTCGATCATGAAACCGAGGATGTTGTGGAAATCGGCGAAGGAATATGGCTTTGCGACGCGAGGGTAAACCTTGAATTCCTTGCCGAAGAGACCGGGCTGCAGCTTCCTGTGGACAACTTTGACACTCTCGGCGGATTAGTTTTCGATCTTTTCGGCAAAATACCTGTTAAAAACGAAAAAATAGTTTATAAAGATTATGACTTTATAATACAGGAAATGGACGGACATAAAATTAATTCAATAAAGATTGTAACTCAAAAAAAGGAATGATTGTTTAATTAAGGGGGGGCAATGTCTGTAAAGAATATTTTAATTTTTTCATTCTTTATTTTATTTTCATTTAACCTCCATGCGCAGACAACGCAGCAGGCATCCGCATTTTACGAGCGCGGAAAGAACTATATGGCTCATGAGAACTGGTACTCCGCTGTTGAATCTTTCCTGGAATGCACAAGGTTAAATCCGGCTCATGCTGAGGGAACGGCATCTCTCGCCGAATGTTATTATGAACTTGCCGAATTTGACGAAGCGTTAACATGGGTAAAAAGAGCAAGGCAGCTCGCGCGTACAAATATGAACGTCGCCAATCTGGAAGTATTTATCCACATCGCGCTTGGACAGCTGGATACGGCAGCCGGTCTTGTTAATGATATCCTTAAAATAGAGCCGTACAACAGGGAAACGCTGTTTGCCGCAGGTGAGCTGGATATCGCGAGGGGAAGACCTTCCGAGGCAATGCTCCGCTACCGCGACGCGGTGCGCCGTTACCCTGACGATCGCAAACTCATGGTGTCTCTCGCGCTTGTAACTCTTTCTCTCGGCGACGGCGACACGGCAGTTACATATATAAACAACGCTCTGACTCAGCATCCCGGAGACTACCGCGTATTTTATTACGCGGCTTACATTTATTCCATGAATAATAAAATTCCTGAAGCGATTCGTTACGCTGAAAGTTCAATTTATTACAAGAGTGATTATTTGCCGAGTCAGTCGCTGATGTCCATCCTTCGTTACAGAAACGGCGAATACGAGGAAGCTTCCCGTCTTTGCGATATATTAATCGCGAACAACAGACAGGATATGAGCGCATGGTATTTAAAAGGACTTTCATTGATCAGAATGAAGATGCAGCAGGAAGCTATCACAGTTCTTACAAACGCTGTTTCGGTTAATGAGGACGATGAATTTATCCGCGCAATTCTTGAAGAGACTGTCATATCCTCCACTGTTTTGGAAGATCCGCGCCGCGGCAGGTTTGCGGCATTGCATTTTAACAAAGCGAAAAGTTACCGCGAGCGCAATTTAATGGAGCAGGCGCTTTTTGAATACAGACGCGGATTAAGGTTAAATCCATTCGCGGCAGAGAGGAGAGAATACGCGGAACTGTTAAGGCTTTCAGGTTATCCGGCGCGATATCTTGAAGAGCTTCTCTTCCTGCAAGATCAGGGGATGTCGGACAGAAACCTTACCGATTCAGTTGAAGCGTATTCATCTCTTTTGTCAAACGCATTGTTCAGGCAATGGCAGGTAAATCCGGTTGATCTTGCGGAAAGACACTGGAAAATAGCCGTTTTTTCGCTTGCCGGTCAGTCAAGTTTCTACCACGCGGACGCAGGTTCCGTCGCGGCGGGGGTAATCAAGGAACTGCTTGTGCACGATCGCAACATTACGCCGATGAACTTTGATCAAAGGCAGACGTCTTTTTCACAGGCTTTCAGGCTGGCAAGAGAGGGAGGCGCGGATTATTTTGTTCTTGTTTCAGTTAATGAAAACGAACGCGACATTTCGATAAAAGCGGAAATTTTTACAGGCAGAACAGGCTCTCCTGCCGGCACTCTTTATTCGTTCCGCACCGGAGCAGACAGGCTGCGCGACGCAAGCCGCGCGGTAATAAATCAAATGTCTTCTTCCATGCCAGCGCGCGGAAGACTTCTAATCCGCAAACAGGGGCAGGCGCTTATTAACAAAGGAAAGGCGGACGGCATAATCGCGCAAACTGTATACGATGTTGTTAAACGCGGAAGACCTCAGCCGGCGAATGAAGGACTTGCCCTTGTATACTCAAACGACGAACTTGTCGGAAAACTTACAATCACGAATATCGATGAAGAAATATCAATAGGCACTTTGCAGAGAAACGGTTTTTTCGATCGTATTGAACCGGGAGATGAAATAATCCTTCAAAGTAAAAGACGGGTTCAGGAAACAGGCGAAACGGCGGCAAATCCGGAATTACGCGCTTTATTAAGATCGTTACGCTAATAAACCATCGCGGTAAGAACAGCTTCTATCCAGTTATTCGCTTCCGCCGCATGAACGGATCTTATCTTTAAAAATTCCATCAATGCCTCGCGGTGATTTCCGCTGTAGTACAAAACCTGCCCAAGATAAAAACGCGCGCGCGCTTCTATGTCTCTTGAACGCGGCAATGATAAATAATGCTGTAAACTGATCCTTGCCGTTTCCCATTGGAATGTAACAAAGAACTCCGTAATTATCTGGAATAAAGCGGATTCTTCGCCGCCTGTTGGAGCGACAAGGTCAACAGCAAATACGCGGGGTCTTTTTAAAGTCAGCGCCACTTTTGCAGGCATCTTGGTGTCACGCAGAATATTTTCGGAGACAGCGCTTAAGGGAGCGGACTCGGGTATATCAGTCATAAAGAAGCTGTCCGGCATTGTGTTGCGCAATGTTAGAACAGGAAGGGGAATGGGTCTTAAGGGACGTTCCGGCGTTTGTTCGCTTGTAACAGACACTGCCGTACTCGTAGCGTTAATTCCGGGTTTTATCCCCATGTTGCCGCTTGCGACTTCATCTTCATAAATTACCGCGTAATACCATTTAAGACCAGGAACCGGAACAGGGAAATCAATAAAGGGAGAGTCTATCCCCGACTGCACAATTACGGCGTTTAATAAATCCTGGGGAACTCGAATCTGAGTCATGCTTCTGTAAAGAATCGCGTTCCTGCGAGGTCCGTACGCGGAAAATGTGATAATCACCCTTTCGCCGTCCTGAGTCGCGCGCAAATTCGAAATACCCTGTATAGGTTCCGCGGACGGCAATTCAAACTCGTCGGAAGCTATCGATTCTTCCGATGCCTGACCCGGGATAAGACTTATGCTGTTTATTCTGGGAAGAATAATATCATAACGCCTGCCTGATAAATCGCTTGCGGCGGCAAAGTAATAAACATTTTCCATGTCATCTGAATCATCGATATAGTATTGTTCTCCGTAGCGGACTACAACAGGCCTGATATTCGCGGGAACTGAACCTGCGAAGGGACGCGCCGATCTGTAAATATAAACGGGCCCTCTTGCATCGGGAGAATCCAGCCATGTAAGCCTTGTAAGGTTATTTCTCGATTCCACCCTAATCTGCGACACATAGGGAATATAATCCCTGTTTTGCGCAAAAACGGCCGCCGGAAGCGCCAGAAAAAGAGCAAAAACAATCAATATAAAATGTTTTTTTACCACTACTTTCATTTTAATCCTCATATTGTAATCTGTAAAGACCGGAATATAATCCGTTATTTTTGATGAGCTCGTCATGACTGCCCTCTTCGGCAACTCTGCCGCCTGAAAGAACAAGTATACGATCCGCGTCCCTTATTGTAGAAAGCCTGTGCGCAATTACAAAGGATGTTCTTCCTGCCATTACTTTTTTAATTCCCAGCTGAATTAATCGTTCTGTTTCGGTGTCTATCGAACTTGTCGCTTCATCAAGAATGACAACGCGGGGGTTATGGGCAATTACTCTGGCGAAACTTATAAGCTGTCTCTGCCCTGTTGATATATTGGCGGCTCTTTCAGAAAGCACTGTTTTATAACCTTCGCTCAGATTGGAAATAAACTCATGCGCATGAACGGTTTTCGCGGCATGTATTATTTCTTCCTGCGAAAGATTAAGTCCAAGGCTGATATTTTCCTCTACAGTGCCTGAGAATAAAGTTACATCCTGGGTAACAGGCATAATAAAACTGCGAAGCTGATCGAGGGGAATATTTTTCAACGGTATGCCGTCAAGCCTGATTTCACCTTCATCAATATCCCAAAGACGGGTAAGGACATTTATGATTGTAGTTTTTCCCGCGCCTGTGTAGCCGACGATTGCCGCCATTTGCCCGCTCTGCACCGAAAAATTAAGGCCTTTTAAAACATCTTCGCCTTTTTTATAGGCAAAATGCACATTGTCAAATTCGACATTGCCTTGAATTTCTTTATTAACAGGCCGCGGACAATCCGGTATCTGCTCGTTTGTATCCATTAACTTGAAGACTTTTTCTCCGCCTGCCATCGCAGACTGAAGCAGCGTGTATTTTTCAGCGATATCAGTAACAGGATTAAAAAACATCTGAACAAGACTGATGAAAGCGATTAACACTCCAAGAGAAACAGAAAGAGACAATGCCATTTTACTTCCCACAACAATTACAACCGCCATTGTGAATGTGGAAAACCATTCCACCAAAGGCCTGAAAGTGGCGAACACATACATCTCCGTAAGGTTTGCGTCCAGAAGTTCGCCGTTGCTTTTTTTATACTCGTTTAAACTTTTTTTCTCCTGCCTGAAAAGCTGAACAACCTGCATTCCGGCAAGCCTTTCCGCAAGAAACGAATATACTTTGGAAGAAGCTGTTCTCTGTCTTCTGAACGCGTCGCGCGCTTTAACCCTGCTTATAAGAGTTATAATAAAAACAGGAGGAAGGGTAATAAGAACCATAACCGCCATTTTAGGAAAGAGGATAAACATTGTAACAAGAGTTCCCGCCATTATTGCAATATCTTTTAAAAAGGCGACAAGCACTGTTGTAAAAAATTCGTCCATCGTCTGAACATCGCTTGTTAAACGGGTTACAAGCCTTCCCACCGGGTGGCGCGAAAGAAACCCTGTCGACTGGGAAACAGTTTTTTTAAAAAGGCTAATGCGCATATCTTTCATTATATGCTGAGTCATTAAATTGGATGTCCATGTTTGGACAAATGTAAAACCAAAAACGCAAACCAGGATAATAAGATATAAAACGCAGCCTTTAATTAAAAATGAAACATCCTTAACCATTATGGCGTCGTCTATTATGCGCTGAAGCAATACGGGAATTATTAATTCTCCCAGAGTGGAGATAACAAGAGCCGCCAATGTTAAAAACACAAGATTTTTATACGGCTTAAGATACGCTAAAATACGCCTTACAAGACGGCTGTCGTATTCTTTTGTGATGTCATCGGTATCAAAATAACTGTCAGCCAATTGCGTTTACCTCCAGTTTCTGGAAAGCAGCCATGCGGCTGTAGAATCCGCCGTCTGATACAAGCCGCGCCGGAGAGCCGTATTCAATCGTTTTGCTTTTGTCCAGCACAAGCACATTATCCGCGTATTTTAACGCGGAAACGCGGTGGGAAATTATTATCGTTGTGCGCCCGATCCTTTCATTTCTGAGCGCTTCCAGTATTTTTTGTTCTGTTTCATTGTCTACGGCGCAAAGCGAATCGTCCAATATTAATATTTCGCTGTCCATGATAGCAGCTCTTGCGATCGCCGTCCTTTGTTTCTGCCCGCCTGATAGAGTTAAACCTCTCTCCCCTACAAGGGTATCTTTTCCGTTTTGGAAAATTTCTAAATCTTTTGTTAAAGAAGATAGTTCTATAATATTGTTTAATTTGATCAGTAAAGATGGGGAATCTTCGTTTAATCCGTATGTTATATTATTCGCGATTGTGTCGGAGAAAAGGTAGGTGTCCTGCGGGCATACCGCGAAAATTTTTCTTAGTTCTTCCAAAGGCCATTCGTGAATGTCACGCCCCATGACGCGCACCTGCCCTTTAGGCGGATCTAACATTCGCATAAAAGTTTTAATAAGCGTGGATTTTCCTGAGCCTGTTTTTCCCATTATGCCGAGCCATTCGCCCTGTTTGATGTTCAAGTCAATCCCTTCAAGAACTTTTTTATCATTCCCATACGAAAATTCAAGAGCCGAGATTTTTATCGCGGTTTTTTCATCGCGTGTTTCCGCCCATTGTTCATTGTTCCCTGTTACAATATCTCTTATCGAAGGTTCCGTATTCATAATCTCATTAATTCTTCCAAGACTTACAGCTCCTCTTTGGATAATATTCACCATAAAGCCCGCTCCCATCAGCGGCCAGATCAGCATTGAAAGGTAGCGGAACATGGCGACAAGACTTCCCGGGGTCATAAGACCGTTTATTACCCTTACGCCGCCTGCGCCAAGCATGATTAAGACCGTAAGACCTGAAAGAAACGCGACAAACGGAAAGAAAAAACCAAACAGGCGCACAAGTTCCATGTTCGCCTTGCGGTAATCGTCGTTCGAATCGGCGAACTTATTTATAAACCACCATTCTTTAACAAAAGATTTTATCACGCTGATACCGGCGAATGTTTCCTGGGTTCTTTCGCTCATTTTTGAATACGCTTCCTGCGCGGCGCGGAATTTCTTGCCTACCATACTGCCGAAAAGAAGAATTAAAACCGTAACCAGAGGAAGAGGAACAATGGAAACAAGAGCCGACTGCGCGTCCTGTATAAAAATAATAATTAATATCGCGGTTGCCATAAAAACAAAATCGAAAAGAGCGACAATCCCCATGCCGATAGACATCCTGACTGCATGCAAATCGTTTATCGAACGCGCCATTAAGTCTCCGATTTTATTTTTTTGGTAGAAATCCCACGATAATTTCTGCAGATGCGCGTAAAGATTTTCGCGAAGTTCAGCCTCAATGCGCCTAGAAGAGCCGTTTATAAAATAGCGCCATAAAAACCTGCCCGCGGACACAAGAGCCATAACGCCTATCATCCAGAGAGCCAAAATAATTATTTGTTTCCATTCAAAATCGCCCAGAGATATTAAATCGATCGCCTTGCGGATAAACTGCGGAATCGCGATCTGCGCCGCGTCTACGATTATAAGAAAGATAATGCCGAAAACATAACGGTATTTATAACGGGAAAGGTACGGAAAAAGGGATTTAAATTCTTTGATTGACGAATTAGGCCGGCTCATTTAATAGCTGTTATTTTTTCTTTTTGGCTTCTTCCTGCTTTTTAAGGTCGGTCTCAAGTTTAGTTGTCCAAATTGTAAGTTTCTTTTTAATTTCCTGAGACTCCTCGTTTTCCGCAAGAACAATGTGCATACGCCTTAGGGCGGCTAAAAAATTAATCCCTGTTTTGAAATCCAGAGTTTGCCCTGTGCTTAATTCATATTTTTCGCGGTAACGATCCGCGGACAGCGATAATAATCTTTTTATCAGTCTTAAATGATAAACGCTCGCGTCGTAAAATTCCGCTCCGGGACTTGCGTTTACATAAATGTTTTTTAAATCGACAATATTTTTAGCGACAGCCGCAAAACGTCCTTCAAGCTCTACGAATGTCCATCTCCACTTTGAATTGTCGCCGTACGCCTGTTCAAGCATATCAATGGCAAGACCCATTTTACAGATAAGAGCAAAACGCTGGTTCGGATTAAAAGATTCAATCACCGCCAGTTTTTCCTCGTAATCAGAAAAAGGAGCGTCTATTAAATTGCTGACTACTTCTTCCAGGTATATAACGGCTTTATAAAGGGATTTTCTCGCGTCATTAAGCGCTTCTTCATTTTTATTTTTTAAAACAGCCTGAGACATTCCGTTAATGGCGATATAATACGAAGCAAGATTAAGCATTTCATCGGCAAGAGTCAGTTTTTGAAGCGGAGCCTGCGGGGTGTTTTTTCTGGCTTCTACAGAAAGTTTTTTCTCGGTATCCAGCAACGCTCTTGTCATGGAAACATAGATTTTTACTTTCTCGAAGTACATTTGCCGATCTGAATCGGAAGTCTTAGCCATTAACTGCTCCGTTTATTACCATATTTTTGCATTAAGTCATCGGCATGAGCCAGCGCAGCTGTGCCCGCATCCCCTGCCAACATCCTTGCAATCTCCTTTCTCCGGCCTTCCGCGCTTAAGGGTCCGATACCGGTATAGGTTCTGCCGCCTTCGGTTCTTTTTTCTACCTTAAAATGATTATCGGCACGAACTGCGATACTCGCGAGATGTGTAACGCAAAAAATTTGCTTGAATTTACCGATTTTTGTTAAATATTCCCCTACCTTCAGGGCAACTTCCCCTCCAATTCCGGCGTCAATCTCGTCAAAAATGAGGGTTTCCACCCCATGATCATTATCTTTTCCTTCGTCTTTTAAAAGAGCGGTCTTTATTGCGAGCATAACTCTTGATAGTTCTCCGCCTGAGGCGATTTTTGACAGATCCTTAAGCGGTTCACCCGTATTGGCAGATATTAAAAACTCGGCGTCTTCAGCCCCGTACGGTCCGTAGGATGTTTGCCCCGCGTTTTGCTTCGGCAGAATCGACACTTGAAAACGGGCATTCGGCATTCCCAGATTTTTAAGTATTGCGCAAATTTTTTCGCCCAGTTTTGCCGAAGCGGCAGTTCTTTTTTCTTTTAAAACCTGCGCTTTCGCCACAATCGTCTTTTCCAAAGCGCCTATTTGCGCTTTTAATTTTTCCCGGTTTTCCTCGGCGCTAGAGAGCGCTTCTATTTCCGCCTGCGCGGTTATTTTATACTGAAGGATTGCTTCTTCTTCATTTCCGGCAATCTGCGAATCTTTTGCGTATTTTTTCTTCAGTTTGTAAAGCAGAGCAAGACGCTCGTTAACCTCTTCCAGTCTTTGAGGATCAAAGGATAATGAATCCCTGTACGAGCGGAAATCGCCTGCGATATCTTCGGCTTCGTAATAAAGGTTTTCCAGTCTTCTGTTTATTTCTCCGAGAGACGAATCCACAGCCGCCGCGCTGTCCAGCGCGTTTTTCGCTTTGCGCGTAAGACTTAACGCAGAAGCGTCTCCTTCTGTAAAATTTGAAGCTGCCGTGTTTATAAAACCCGCGAGTTTTTCAAAATCTGAAAGTTTTTGCGTTTCGTTTTCAAGCTCACGGATTTCACCAGCGCGGACTTCGGCTTTTGTTATTTCATCCACGGCGTAATTTAAAATCTCCAGGCGTTCATCTCTTTCGCGTTCGCTTTTTAAAGAACTTTCCATCGATTTGCGTTTATCCGTTAGTTCAAGAAAAGATAAAGTAAAATCTTTTACATCGTCCTCGATTCCGGCAAAACGATCCAAAAACATTCTGTGACTGTCTTTTCTTAAAAGAGATTCATGATTATGCTGCCCGTGAAGATCGAATAACAGACCCATAAACTCGGTTAAATCCTGTCTTGTAACAGGAACATTCTGAATAAAAATGGAAGATTTCCCGGTTATTTTTACATTTCTTCTTACTATGATTGTATCTTCGTCACATTCGATGTCGCGGGCCGAAAGCCAGTCTGTAACATCGGTATTGTTTTTATTAACAGTTAAAACAGCGGATACAGAAGCGTCGTCGCATCCCGAACGAATTACATCCGTTTCCGCCTTACCCCCCATTAAAAAACTTAAAGAGCCGACGATTATCGACTTACCCGCTCCTGTTTCGCCCGAAAGAACATTAAAGCCCGGGCGGAACGCAAGCGTGATTGAATCAATTAACGCGTAATTTCTGATAGACAGTTCTTCAAGCATGGCCGTCCCCTTGCGCAAGAGACGGAGGCCAGAAAAGTTTTTTTCTAAGCGCGGAATAATACGCGTAACGCCCGTTAAAAATAAGTTTTGCGGAAAAAGGCGCCTGCTTTACGTAGATTTTATCGCCGCATTCAAGGGGGAAAGTATCCTGCCCGTCTACCGTTAAAAGAACGCCGGATCTTTGTTTGTCCGCCACGGTTATAACTATTGTCTGGCTCGCCTGTAAAACAAGGGGCCTTGAAGATAGAGCGAACGGGCAGATTGGGTTTAAAATCAACGCTTCCATTTCAGGGTCTAAAATCGGGCCGCCTGCAGCCAATGAATAAGCCGTTGAGCCTGTCGGAGTCGCAACGACAAGGCCGTCGCATCTGTATGAACCTAAAATTGTGTTAGTCTTCTGCAGCTGTTCGTTTGAATCGGGTTCCAAATGAACGTCCAGCATAATCAATTTCGCGATTTCCGTATAGGAAATAACAGCGTCGTTAAGACAGATATTTTTATTAATGGTTTCAGAGCCCCGTTCTACATGAATATCGAGCATGCAGCGCCGGGAAAGAACTACTTCTCCCTTTTCCCACTTTAAATAAAGATCCAACCAGCCTTCTTTTTCTACTTCAGCTATAAAGCCAAGAGTGCCCATGTTAACAGGCATAATCGGCACCCCAAGCGGCGCCATGATCCGCGCAATGTGCAAAACTGTGCCGTCTCCGCCGAGAGAAAAGGCGATATCCCATTTGCTGTCCGAGATACCGGCAGACTCTTCTTCCGCCGCAAATATTTCCACCTGATTTTGACGTTTTTCAAGCTCATTTTTTATACTAAGAGCGAGTTCAGGCGCGTTTTCTTTGAGATTATTAACAAACAACGCTATTTTTTTTCCCATAGCCGCCGCCTTAAGGAAGGGTCATTATGAGACGCGATACGCGCTCTACATCCGCAGAACGCAGCCTGGGGTACATTGGAAATAAAACTGTGCGAAGGCACAAGGAACTGCTGACGGGGCAATTATCGCAAAGCCCCATACCGGCGATTGTATTTTCGAAGGCATTCTCAACTTCAATTTCTTTTTTCTTTGCGTACGCGATTACATCCTTAAGCCCCGTTTCCAAAACAAGTGAAAAGGAATAATTGCAGTATTCGTAAGATCCTTCGGATACTGAGTCATTAGCCGCAATAAATCGTTTATGTTTTGTTCTTGAAGCGAGAGACAAACACGCCTGCTGGTAAACCTTCGCTATATCCAGCCTTCTGTCTATATTTCTCTGCGCTTCTTTAAACTGAACAATCGCAAGAGCGGAGTTAATATCGGCAAGGCAGTATTCATTCGCGATGCCGGCGAAACTGCGAAGGGACGCGCTGTCTTTTCTGTTCATCGTAAAAAGGAGCGCTCCGCCGCCCGAAGTAAGCATATCTCTTTCTTCCAGACCAAGAATGCAAAATAATCCGTTAATATTTACAGGAGGCTCTTCTTTTTCTTTTTCATTTTTAGTTTCAGCGTCCTGTTTGTCTTTTTTATCATCGTTTTTAAACCAGAATCCGTAACTTTGCGAAATATCTTCGATAACAGGAAGAGCAAGTTCCGTTATAGCCCGAGAGTCAGGAACAAAACCAAGAGTATGATGAAGAACAACCGCGCAAACATCAAGATCGGAAGGTTTTTTCGCAAGAACATTTTCGATTAATTCTTTTGTCATGCATGGAAAATCGAATGTCACATCACAAAAAAGCGGCTGCAAATGCAAATCGTTTAAAACCTGCAAATAATACTGCGGCGAAAGAGCGGAAATTATCACAGCCTGCCCCGGTTTCGCGCCGAGCGCTTTAAGGGAGGTGTGCAAAGCGACAGCAGGGCTTCTGAGGGCAAGGGCGTAATCGAAACGCAGCTGCTCTTTCGCGGTTTGAATTAAAAGCCTGCCGCGGTCTCCGGGTCCTATTTTCTCTTCCACCATTGCGGTAAGCACCGCGTCCATTTCCTTGCGTCTTATTGTGGGAGAATAAATTTCAATTTTCATGTTAACAAGAACCTGCCTGAGATTTTTTACTTACGCAGTTCTGCAATTTTTTGAAGTTCTTTCGGGTTGAAGAGATCTCTAATTTCAAGAAGAATAAGATACCCCTCTTCCTGATGAACAACCCCTTCGATATATTCTGC
>WQRN01000008.1 GCA_009786715.1 Treponema sp. | reverse complement strand
CGTTTTTATTATTTCTGCTGGGATTTAATAAATTCGTACGCGTCCTTCACTGTTTCAAATTCGTTGGCTTTTTCATCAGGAATGTTGATGCCCATTTCTTCCTCGATGGCGTAAACCAATTCATAGGTGTCAAGGCTGTCAGCGCCGAGATCCTGACGGAAAGACGCTTCCAAGGTGATTTTGCCCTCATCAACTTCAAGTTTATCCGCGATGAGTTTTTTCATTTTTTCAAACAATTCGTCCATGTTTCTCTCCCCTTAAGTTATACTTTGGAATTCGGTACGATTACCTGCTTACCGCGGTAAAAACCGCACTTTGGGCAAACCCGGTGTAAAAGAACCTTGTTACCGCATGTACTGCAATCTATCATCGTAGGCGCGGTAAGTTTCATATTGATGGACTGCCGACGGCTCGTCCTGGCTTTTGATGTTTTACCTCTTGGTACTGCCATAATCCAACCTCTTATTCTCTAATGATATTAACAAAATCCGATTCTTATGTCAAGACATTTTTTTAGGTTTTGTCAATTTGAAATCGGTCAATATCGATCTCTGACTTTCGATCTCTAGTTCTTATCATACTTTTCTTTTAACGCTTTGGCAACCAGCGTGGGCACCATTCCGTGCAAATTTCCGTTAAAAGAAGCCAATTCCTTTATCGAAGAGGAACGAAGGACGAAATATTCAGGTGCGGTTGTCATAAAAATAGTCTCGATTGTAGGATCCAGAGTCCTATTCATCATCGATAATTCGAATTCATAGGTAAAATCCTCAACTCCGCGAACCCCGCGGACAAGCAAATTTATGCCGTTTTTCTTCAAATAATCAACAATCAAGTGATCGCAGATGGTGACTGTTACATTTTTACGGTCTTTTACAAGTTCCTGAACCATAGAAGCCCTTTCTTCTGCCGAAAAAAGGTACTTTTTTTGCCGATTTTCGGCAATAACCACTACCAGTTCATCAAAAATTGAAGCCGCGCGCAGTATTATATCAAGATGTCCCGATGTGGGAGGGTCAAATGATCCCGGAAGGGCCGCTTTCCTGTTCATGGCTCAAGCATATCATTAATTATTACGATATTCAAGATGGGAGTTATCGCTAATAAACCGGATGTTTAAAGTCAGATAGAATTTCTAGTATAATATGGAAAATATTGACAAAATTGTAATTTTGATATACAGTAATTATATGAGAAGTAAAAAACTTATGGCTATTAGGCTTCTCGCCGCTGTCATGGTTGCGGCAGCAATCTTCTCATTTTCATGCGAAACTACGTCAGGGGCGGTAAAAACAGAACCTGCGGAAAAATCCGCGGAGAATGACGCCGCCGCGCAGCAGACAACAAATTTTGACCCCGCCAGAATCACTCAGCAGCACTACATCACTACGAGGGATGAGGTTCAAAAGTTTATCGAAGCCCTGAACCAGATTATCAGAGAGAGAAAGTTCAGCGAGTGGAAGGCGAATTTATCGTCCGAGTATTTCGCGGAAATTTCATCGGCTGAGAATCTTCGGAATCTGTCGGAGCAGCCCGCGATGAAAACAAGGCGGATTGTTTTAAGGACAGCGGAAGACTACTTTTTAAATGTAGTAGTTCCGTCAAGAGCGAATCTGCGCGTTGACGATATTGAATTTGTCAGCATGAACAGGGTTAAAGCATTCACTTTTACCAAGAACAGCGCGGGCGAGGATGTTAGTCTTCGTTTGTATGATCTTGAAAAAATAGGTAATTCGTGGACAATAATCAATTAAGGAGTATTAATATGTTTTCAATCAAACGTCTTTTCATTCTCTTAGCGGCGGCTGTTGTTATTATTCCAACAGTATCGGCTCAAAACAGGCAAAGAAGCGAAATGTCTGTTGAAGAATCATACTTGCAGGAATCAATAGAGATAATGATTATCAGGGAAACCGCAAGAGCGCACAGCAGAGAACAAAAGTTAATAGCTCTTGACTATATCAGGGACGCTATCGATCGCGGAAACAGGAACGATGAAATCCGCGAAACTCTGGAATTCCTTTCAAGGGAAGGCAGAATGACTCAGGCCAGAGAAAACGGCAGGCTTGTCAACAATTATCCTGATGTCAGGCGTCAGGCCGCAAAATATCTGGGACAGATGGCTTCGCCGGAAGCCAGAAGAAATCTTCTTGAAATGATTCAGTTCGAAAATGAACCGATGGTTCTTCAGGAAGTAATAAAATCTCTCGGCGATATCGGCGAAAATCAGAATAATGAAACTGTCAACTACATAGCGTTTGTTATGAATCGTTTCGGCGCGACAAACCCGGATAATATAATGGCGGTAGCTACAATCGACGCGTTTGAAAAAATCGCAAGAAAGAATAACGGACTTAATTCACCGGACGCTGTAAGAGCGCTGGTTCTGATATCCGAAGGTTTATACGTTACTCCCGTTAAAGAGCGGGCAAGGCAGTTATTAGCGGAACTGCGATCGTACGGCGGCTGATTCTAACGGAGAGCGATGATTTTTGATTTCCTTTTTTCACGTAATCGGAAAAAGGTGTATGCTCTTGTCGGAGAAAGCGGTACAGGAAAAAGTTTCAGGGCAAAATTAGTATCTCTCAAATACGGAATAGATTTTATAATCGATGACGGTCTTTTAATCAAAGACAATCGCATTCTCGCGGGCCATTCGGCAAAAAAAGAGCATACCTTTCTTGCGGCGGTAAAAGTCGCGCTTTTTGACGAAAAATCACACAGAGACGAAGTCGCGCGCAAACTGCAAAGCGAAAAGTTTAAGCGCATTTTAATTTTGGGAACATCCGAAAAAATGGTGAATAAAATCGCCGCGCGCCTTCAGCTTCCCCCTGTTTCTAAGGTTATAAAAATTGCGGATATATCAACTCAGGAAGAAATTGATAAAGCAATAAGAACAAGGCGCATCGAAGGCAAGCATGTAATTCCGGTTCCAAGCATCGAAGTAAAAAGAAGTTATCCTAATATTTTCTATGACGCGATAAGGATTTTTAAACGCAGCGTATCCGTAGAGGGAAGCACACCCGCGGGAATCGGACCTGTCCCCACAATGCATGAAAAATCCGTTGTTCGCCCGGAATATTCAAAACATGGAAGGGTAATAATTTCTGAAGCCGCGTTAAGCCAGATGGTTATCCATTGCGCGGACGAATATAATCAAAATATAAAAATTAAAAAAATACTGGTTAAAAACGCGGAAATGGGCTACCGCATTGTAATTACAATAGATGTGCCTTACGGCATCCAGCTAGGCGGAAATATCCACGAAATGCAGCAGTATATCATCGATAATATCGAACGCTATACGGGTATTTTAATCGAAGAAGTAAATATTATTATTGATAAAATTACAGAGTAAACACTATTGCTCGGAGGGAATTGTTTTTTTCTTTCTTCTGCGCCTTCGTTTTCCCGATGGTTTTGCATCGCCTTCCTGAACAGGCGGCTTGGGAAGAGCGCGTTTAATGGTTATGCCTTTTGACGCAAGAAATTTTTTAACGGCGTACTCCATTTCAAAACGCGGCGGATTCATCGGTCTTACGAAGTTACGCGCCATTTTACAGATATCCTTGAAATTCTCAATCGCTTCGCCGTTCCATTCCTGTATGCTGTCAAGATAATCAAAAAAAAGCGATCCTATCGCCTGCCCTCTTTGATTTTGCGGGCCTTTTAAATCAGCCATGGTCTTTAAGTAACTCTTTTTAAAACCGGCGTTCTTCCGCATAAGCTCCGCCGCCTGCGGCTGCAGGTAATTATAAACCCCGGTTTTATCCAGTAAATCAATGATGGCAAACGCCTTATCCGAATTGATAATTTTAAAAATCTCCTCCGTAAGCCGCGAAGGTGAAATTGATGTTAATAAACCCGATTGATTTTGAATCTTCATTTTAAGATTAAAAGGAATGGAAAAACCGGTAATCGCCGCGTATTTAACAGCGCGGATCATTCTTACAGGATCATCGCTGAAAATGCCGGAAAGATTGATTATATTTTTTACCTGTTTGTTTTTAATATCCTTCATGCCGCCTATATAATCAACGACAATTTGCTGTTCGGGATCATAAAAAAGCGCGTTCATTGTAAAATCGCGGCGCAGCACATCCTCTTCTATCGTGCCGAATGTATTGCCTGTATGCCCGTCTTTTACAGAACGAAAAGTGGCAACTTCAAAAATCCTCTGTCCGAAATACACATGAACAAGGCGGAAACGTCTTCCAATAATTCTTGAATTGCGGAATATTTTTTTAATGCGTCCCGGGCTTGCGGAACTTACAATGTCAAAATCTTTCGGTTTTTTTCCAAGTATTAAATCGCGAACCGCGCCGCCCACGATGTAAGAATCGTATCCCGCGCTTTTCAATTTTCTTATTATGCTTACAGCTTCGCCGTCTACATCGGCAAAATTGATTCCATGTTCATCGCGGGTATAAATGATTGCTTTTCTTACAAGCTGGCCGTCTTCTGCGGCGGAATATCTGTATCTCATTCAAGATGCTAAGCATTCGCAATGCTTATTAATCCATGCAAGAAGGTTGTCCTGTACTTCTTCACGGTTTGTTTCATTTAATGTCTCATGCCTGGCGCCAGGATACAGCACAAACTCGCAGTCGCTAATTCCCAAATTCCGGTACGCGTTCACCAAAGCGGTGGGTGTCTTACCCATATCCCCGACAGGATCTTCGCTGCCCGAAAAAACATACACCGGTAAAGAACGGTCTATCCTTGCCAACGCGTCAGAGCGGTGAATGTTATAAAGTAATTTTACAAGGTCTCTGTAAAAGCCTGAAGAACAATGAAATCCGCAGAGCGGATCGGCGGCGTATTTATCGACTTCTTGTTCATCCCGGCTGAGCCAGTCGAACACTGTGCGGTTTGGTTTAAACGGTTTGTTGTAAGCGCCGTCCGCCATCGACTTCGCGGCGCGGGATACTTTTCTCTGCCCTGTAAGAGCCGCCATCATTATCATCAGCGGCACTCCGGCTTTTACCATAAAATCACCGGGTCCTTTGGTTCCCGATAAAATACATCCATTAATAATTAAATCATCCGAATATTCTATGTAATTCTGCGCTATAAAAGAACCCCACGAATGCCCCAAAAGGAACAACGGAATTTTCGCTCTGCTTTTCTTAATTTCCATATTGATGGAGTGGATATCGGCGGTAATGCGGACAATACTGTCGCTGTCGGCGCAATGACCAAGCAGCCCGCCTTTTCCCGGATCGTTTAACCCTGTATCAGCTGTTTTACCGTGCCCCCGCTGATCGGCTGCCCATACTTCTATCCCTGCCTGTGTGAGTTTTTCCGCCAGCCTTCGGTACCGAAACGCATGTTCCGCCATTCCGTGAACTATGTGAAGTATGGCTTTCGGCGGTTCCTGTTCAGCAGACCAGCGGTACAGGTATAACTTGGCTCCGTCATGGGACTGGAAATAGGTTTCAGTTTGAACCATGTCTCATTGTAGCCCTTTTCCGGATTTGATGCAATGGGAATCGCGCTGCATGACTTCGCCGTATTTGGCAAAAAGCTCCTGTATGCTTTGAATGCTCAATTTACGGTATAAATTTTTTTGATGATGATGAACTGTATCGTAGCTTATCTTTAAAGTATAGCCGATTTCTTTGGGAGACGTGCCTTTAAGCAGTAATGTAAAAATTTCCTGTTCTCTCGGCGTTAAATTCAGCTTTTCCTTTTTATTAATTTCCTGCGTTTCAACAAGCTGACCTGAGAATTCTTCCATGTCGCGCAAGTAAAGACCATCTGTCCAATCCGCGTCGAACAGTCTCTTTTGAATAAAGGGCATGAATAACAGGCATAAGCTGACAAGAACCAGAACAACGGCGAACGCGAGAAATTTATTAGGCTCATCGAAATAATTAAAATAAAAGGAAAAAATACCGGAAATGATAAAATACTGAATAAAAGAAACAAAGCAAAAAATCCTGAACATTCGCAGCGACTTGCTTCTTTTAATGGCTCCGGCGCACATATAACCTATAATAATATAACCTAAACTGTCGCCTAGACCGTAAAAGAAAGAGCCTGAAGCAATTGCCTCAGGCGCGTTAAGCAAAAGAACGCCAAGCCCAAATAAGGTAAAAGTCAGAAACATTAACCAGATATACAACGCGCTTTTGCCTTTTAATAACTGAATAATAAGAACAAGAGCTAATGATATAACAGTTCCAAGTCCGAAGGCAAAACCGGAAACGCTGTTTTCTGACCATTCAATGTAATTACTCATGCACATAATCATGTAGTGAACAACGCCCAAACCTATAACAAAATGAACGGCCGATCCTTTTCCGTCGCTGTCAGTGTTTGCCTCCATGGAGACAGTTTTTGATTTGCAGGCGCAGAACACAATAATAATAAAAATAACTGTTAAAGCGGCTCCTATCCATGTATTTCCTGCCGTATGTAAACCCGGAAATACATTCCATGAGGTATAATAAAATCCGTAATAAACCTGAATAACAGCCATACCGGCGAGCCGCTCAACATTATTTAAAACAAAACAGAATAAAAAAAACGCGCAAGCTGCGCATAAACCGCTGCAAAATTTAAAAGCTAAATAAAGAATAAATTGCCAGGGTCCCATCGGCAGAAGAATTAAAAACGGCAATAGGACAGCGGATATTACAGCCGATATTTTTAACAAAGGAAGTATTAGCCGTTTAGGCGTAAAGCTCAGAATTAACCAGCCAAACCCAATCATAAAAAACAAAACTTCGTTAGTTGCAAAACCGCCTAATGCCATACTATGGCCGTAATAACGCAAATTTCCAAGTATGACAGAAAGCGGAAAAACCAATAAAACAGGAAGCAGACTCACCCTGATATTGCGGAATGACAATTCATCGCGCGTTTGAAAAAGGCTTTTAATTATTACGCTTATTTTGTTATGCAAAACTCTATGCCCCTGTTTTCCTGATTGCATGTACTTTTATATGAACAATCCCGCGATGCGATTTAATCTCTCCGTGAATCTCAACCCTGTCGGAAACGCCGACAGACAACCCGCGCCATTCTTTCGGTCCGATATCAACGGCAATATCTCCCGTTGAATCACGGAATGTATATTGTCTGCCGCCGGGCAGCATATTGATAATATTTCCGGTTATTACTACCCATGAATCATGCGGCAGATTTCTCGCATCGCCTATTGTAATAGGACCGCTGACCATAACTGCCTGCCCCGGTATAATGTTATAACCGCCTGCAGGTCCTGTGAACCCGGATCCCGGCTGACCTGTAAAGCCCGCCTGCGCAAAAACACTTCCTGCCGATACAAGCACCGTAAAACAGCAGACAATGAAAGATATATACTTTTTCATAAGTATACCTCCTGAAATAGTTTAACATATATTAAATATACGTTTACGAAAAATATACGGCTTGAATAACGCGGAGACAACTCACCAAATCGGGTAGGTTTGCGGTTTTTACCTGTTTTTTGCCTGCCAAAACAGGTGATATCGGCTGTTAAAATTAAAAATTATAGCAACTGGATAATTTAATCTGTGTTTTTCTCAAAAACCGCAAGGCTTTCTATGTGCGCGGTTTGAGGGTAAAAATCAAACAGTTTGAGTTCTTTTAGCGCATAACCGCCATTTACAAGAATTTTAGAATCCCGCGCGAGAGCAGAAGGATCGCATGAGACATACGCGAGCAAAGGCGCGTTTTTCTGAGAGAAGCGCGGGGTGTTTTGCGCCAAAGCCGTCGCAAGTCCTGAAGCAAGACCGGATCTCGGCGGATCAACTACCGTAAAGCCAAAAGCGGCTTCCCGGCGCAGCAGGTTTTTTTGCCAGTCGGTGTCGCGTAACGCGAAAAATTCGGCGTCTTTTCCTCTCAGATTTTCTCTGGCAAGACTGACGGCGGCTTTATTTTCTTCTGCAAGATATATTTTGGGAAACATATCGCCGAGAAAAAGAGCGAAAGTGCCGACTCCGCAGTATAAATCCGCCATTGGCAGACCGCTATCCGCTCTTTGCGCTGTTTTTATAAGTTCTAAAATTAATTTTTCAAGCATAAAACAATTGCTTTGAAAAAACACTCCGGCGTCCGCCTGGATTTCCTTTTCGAGCAGTTTTATTTTTCCTCTTTGCCGGGAGCCTTCGCTTAAAAAAACATCGTCCTTAACAAATACCGTAAAACGATCCTTCTGCACAGGCAAAGCTATCTTCCTGTCTTTTATTAACTCTCTTATCCCTGAAACTGCTACAGGACAATCTGAAACTGATATAATTTCTCCGCTGCGCCTTCCCATTAACCCAAACTTTATATCATGTTCGATCTTCGCCGCCTGCCTGAGACAATGAAACTGCATCCTGTTGCGGTATGCGTACGGCGGCGAAGTAAAAACTTCAGGTTCAGGAGCTGAAAATCCGCCGATTCTTAAAAATGAATCTTTTAAAATTGAAACCTTAGCGGCAATCTGAGCGTTATAATCAATATGCTGAAGATTGCACCCTCCGCACTTTCCGTAAAAAGCGCAGACAGCATTCACCCGATCCACAGACGGTTCAATGACTTCCAGCAGCTCCGCTCTCGCCCACGTATTGCGATCTTCCGCAATATGGCAAAGTACAGTCTCACGGGGCGCGCCCATCTCAACAAAAACAGGTTTTCCCTCTAACCGCCCCAGAGCATCGCCTCCCGGAGCGATACTTTCAAGATGTAATTTATAAATATCGCCGACAGCCATAACTATTTATATCATAATTTAATGTGATATAATTAAGTAAATGCATCAATTTGTTAAAATATTCATATTATTCCTCATTGCAATATTTCCGGCGTCCGCTCAGGGTGATGCCCGCGAGCAGGGTTTAGTAACAAATGACCCGTTATGGCGTCAAGCTCTCGGCGGCGCTGTTGTTTCATTGCCGTCGGTTCAGGCTCAATCCGCGGTTGTAGCTCTCGACGGAGGAAATATCAGAGCCTACTCTACCGCCGGAACTTCAATGTGGAATTTTTCCGCGAGAGGCAGAATAAGTCCGTATGTTACGCGATCGCGGGAAGGCACATCGTATATTTCAAGAACAAACGGCACACTGATAGCGGTAAACCGCGCCGGACGCGAATTATGGCGGCGCGATCTCGGCAGCGCATTAAGCGCGCATGTAATAACAGGCTGGGACGGCAGATTGTTCGCGCCTGCCGATAATAAAATAGTCTGTTATACAGCATCGGGAAATCAATTATGGACGCAAACATTCGAAACGCCTTTTTTTATCGCGCCGAAACTTGACAGATACGGCGGAATTATATTTGCCCTTGAGAATAAAGAAATCTGCCGCTCTGATCCTTTTGGAAACTTAAAAAAATGGACAATTTCAAATACGCCGGCACAATTAATTTCAATTGAGCAGCAAAAAATATTAATTGTATATACAGACGGCGCAATTGAAATACTAGACTCAGCCGAAGACTGGTTCTTTTCCGCGAAAGTCGACAGTCATGTAATATTGCTGCCAAAACTCCCGTCCAATCCGCTTGCGGCTGCCGGAAAAGGAAATAATATAGCGGCAGTCATGAGAGACGGAAGAATCGCGTTTGTGTCGGCGGATGAGAAAAAAATTATATGGACAGGCGACACTCATATAAAGGAAATGATCAATTCAGGAAACAGAGCGGATATGGAAGCGGAAATGTTTTTTGACGAAAGGGGGATTTATATACTTTCCAGAAACGGCGTATCGTGTTTTTCCCCTGAAGGTAAAAGGCTCTGGTTTACATTCCTGCAGAACGCGGCGTCAATTCCCGCTTTCGGAAATGACGGGGTGCTGTACTCAGGCGGTAACGACTGGATACTTTACGCTTATAAAATTGAAGACCGTGTTCTGCGCGAAGAAAATTCTCTTTACGGCCCGAAACCGCAAGGCTCGTACGGCATGGGGCGGCCCCGCGCCGTTGACGCTTTGAATATTCCTCTTAACTTACAGGAAAGAAAAGCAAAACTCGATTATATTTCTAAGGCGATAAACCAGGGTAAGGTTGGAGAAAATGAACCTGACTGGACATCATTTTTACTGACAGTCTCTGCAGGAAGAGAACATATACAAATGCGCCTTAACGCAATCAGTCTGCTTGGGAAAATGGGCTCGCTGGAAACCATTCCATGGCTTGTAAATATTTTTAAAACTGATAATGAACCGACAATCAGAGCGGCGGCAATAACCGCTATTGGAGACATTGGCGTGGATCCGCAGGGAACCGCGCTTCAAACATTTTTGCATTTGCTGATTTATGATCCCACAGTAAAAGACGGCAATATATTAACCGCGATCGCTTCGGCGACAGGAGCGTTATGCCGCTTTTCAGGACCGCCTCTCAGCGAAATGGGAATTAAAATTTTAAACATGATTACGGCAGCCAGTCAGCCGCATATTGCGAGAAGACAGGCAAATAAAGAACTTGCGTCTCTAAGATAACGGTTTATATACATTTTGAATTTTTTCTTTTCCGGGCAGACGGTATATATCGAAATCTTTATCAAGGCTGATAATTTCTCTGATGCCGGTTTTTTCGGCTGCTACAACTAAAGTCGCGTCGGCAAGATCCATCGGCAAATCGGCATACTTTTGCGTTATATCAACAATTCTGGGTAAATCGTTTTGGTTAATATCACATATAATTACGCCGTGATACATTACCCATTCATAAAAATCATTCTGAGCTTTAGTGCTGAAATCCAGCATATGAGAAACCTCTGTTAAAACCGCAAGCGTGCTTATCAAGCAATATTGATAATTCGCAAAAAAGTCTTTAACTTTTTTATGCTGATTATCGCTGGCGTCAAACAGGGCGATAAACGGACCTGAATCAATAAGAATTCTGTCGTGCACGTAATTTCTCTTTTAAACGTTGTTTGTATGTTGTTGAAAGATCTCCTATACCTGAACCGTACTTGCCGAAATACGGCAAGCCGAGAGTATAGGAATCCATCTCATGTTCTTCTTTGTCGAAGAGCATATTCAGAGCCTCGATTATTACCTCTGATTTTGTCATGTTTTTATGCTTTGAAAGTGTGACAAGCTTGTTCCTTGTTTCCAAGGGGAGCCTTGCAGTAGTAATAACCTCGTTTTTTATTCGGCTTTTCTTGTCTAATAATTTAACACTCATATTACAGATTGTAATACCGTGTTATAAAATTGTCAAGCGGTTTTTTGAAGATTTGCGAATTTTGTTTTCTATTCCCAAATTCATAAAAATGTACTATAATTCTACATCAGGAGTTATCATGAAAATGTCAAAATACAGGGTTTTAATAGCCGCTTTTATCTTTATAACAATTACTGTTACCGGTTTTGCCCAGGTTAACCGCGATGAATTGCAGGATCTTCCCCCTGTCGTATTCATAAATTATGAAGGTCCTCATGCCAGACTGGACACCAGAGAGGAAATCCGCCAAATCGGCGTAGTTATGGGCCGTGTCATCTCGGAAAGAGAGAGAGGTAACGCTTCTACTCTGGCTGCGATGTCGCAAGAGCAAAAAAATACCTATTCATATGAATTTCAAGCCGGCTCAGTTAACAGATATTTTATTATTCACTGCGTTTCAGGTTCCGAAGGAAGTAAAATCGACGCCGATATCTTAGGACTTGGCGTAGATACAAGCGTAGATCATATCCGCAACCTGCGCGTAATCATTCAAGGTTATTTGCAGGCAGCCTATAATTATTCTGAGAGAGACGCCGCCCTTCTTGCTGAATATATAACTATTTACAATGCCGTATACCGCGGTCATTGGGATTATTTTACAGAGCGCTACAAGAATCAGGTTATGGGCAATCTGACAAAAGATAAAGTCGGCCTTTCAATTCGATACGACGAATGGCCGGGCAGAACTTTAATTGTTATTCCTTTGGGTATCGGCGGTTTAAGTTCGATTGACACAAGCACTATTTCCGACTCAAGAGTTATCGAAGAGATGCGCAAAGAGGACGATCAGGGTATCCCCCAAAGACAGGGAATGGTTAACCTGATGGAACGCGAAGCCGCGCAGGCGGACAGGCAGGCTCAAAGAGAACGTCAGGAAGTCAGACAGGAAGAAAGACAGATAGCAAACGAAAGACAGCAGGTTGCGCAGGAAAGACAGAGAGCTGAAGAAGCCGGAGACGCGAAGGCGCAACAGGAAGCCGCTAAAAAAGAGGAAGCACTTGACAGGCGCGAAGAAGCTCTCGATCAGCGCCGCGAAGAAGCGCAAAAGCTTCAGGATTTCGCTGAGCAAAAATCCGATGAAGCTCAGGCACAGCGCCAGGAGATTGCAAGGGATCAGCAGGCCGTTATTGCCCAGGAACCAGCGGGCGGCATTTTCGGCATATCAATAGAAAAGACTGATCCTACATACATGGGAAGGTTAAACCGTTTTAATCCGGCAGACGGAAACTTAATTAGAAAATCACCTCTTAATACGGTTCATACAAGAACTGTAACATTTATCGGCGGAAGAATTCTCGCGATCGCCGGTGAAAATACAGGTCAGGGCGCCGTACGCCTTGTTGAACTGAATCAGAACAGCCTTGAAATGGCAAGACAGGGACAGGATGACATTTTAACGGGAAGCCTGTTATGGGTAAACGGAAACGATCTCTACGCGATAACTACAAATCTTTCCACAGGTGAATGTTACCTGGGACGTTTTAACACGAATCTTGAACTGCAGGCGAAATCCATAATAAAGGTGCATACCGGAGCTTCTGTTACAATCCAGCAGGGAAAACTTTTAACGCAAAATACCGACGGCTCTCCGTTAATTCTGAATCCGATGGATCTAACCGAAGTGAAGTTTTAGCTTATTAATTAGCGCCGTAAATGTGTTCAAAGCCGTGGAGCAAATCCGCGGCTTTTTCTTTACAGCTTGTGCAAACTGTTCCAATCTTTGTAGCTTGCTGAAGCTGCTCCCAGTTTCTCGCTCCGTTATGAAAAGCGGTTTCTATATCTTTCTCCGTAATTCCAAGACAATGACAGACAACAACAGATTCTTCAACAAATAATCCCTGCCTGCCTGTTTTATCAAGGTAATCGTTTATTGCGGCGCGCAGCGCTTTATCGCCTAAAACGGAACAATGTATTTTAAAGCTCGGAAGCCCTCCCAGTTTCGCGACAAGATCTTCCGGTTTGATTTTATAAGCGTCTTCAATCTTCATTCCCTTGATGGTTTCGGAGAGCATACTGGTGCTCGCTATAGCGCTTGCGCAGCCGTAAGTCTTCCAGCGGACATCGGTAATTACATCATCTTTTATTTTAAGGAGCATGAGCATCTGATCTCCGCATTTAATGTTCCCTGTCTGCCCCTTGGCATCAGGCGCAAAAGAAGCTTCATCTTCAAGAAGCACATTGCGCGGATTTGAAAAATGATCTTTAACCGTATCTGAATATAGCCAGTCTGACATAAGACTCCCTGCAAATTATATCTAACAATCTGACAATGTCGACATTGCCCTTAACCGCGCGATTATCGGCGCAAGCACTTCAATTATATAATCAATATCGCTTTCTGTGATACCCCACCCAAGACTGAACCTTATTGAACCGTGCGCAAGCTCAGGACCGACTCCGGTTGCCATAAGCACATGCGAAGGCTCAAGGCTTCCCGATGCGCAGGCGGAACCTGTTGACGCTTCAACTCCCTGCATATCCATAGAAAGAAGAATTGACTCTCCTTCCGCGCCCGGGAAGGATACATTAAGCGTATTCGGCAGCACATCGGAAGGATGTCCGTTTATTTTAATATTCGGGATTTTTTCAGAAAGTCCCGCGCGCAGTCTGTTGCGCAGGGCGGACATCTCGCTGCCGTATCTTTCCGTTTCACCCGCGGCAAGCTCCGCCGCTCTTCCAAAACCAAGAATACCAATATTATTGTATGTTCCCGCTCTTAAACCGTCTTCCTGATGCCCGCCGAGAACAAGCGGAAACAGCGGCGCGCCTTTTTTTACATAAAGCGCGCCCACGCCTTTTGGGCCGTAGATTTTATGCGCGGAAATTGTAATATAATCGGCGCTCAGTTCTTCCGCGTTAAGAGGGATTTTTCCCGCGGCCTGCACCGCGTCTATGTGCATAAAAGCGCCTGCTTTTTTAACAAGAGCGGTAATTTTTTGTATATCCTGCACGGTGCCGATTTCATTATTGGCTGCCATTACAGAAACAAAAAGCGTTTTTTCATTCAACGCCTTTTCCAATTCTTCCATTTTGAGCTTGCCGTATTCGTCAACAGGAAGGAATGTAACTTTAAAACCCGCGTTTTTAAGGTTCATCGCGGAGTTCATAACACACGGATGCTCAATCGCGGTTGTTAAGATTTCATCGCGGGCAGCGGCAGAGGATTCAATTAGGCGGCGCATCGTTTGAAAAACCGTATTATTCGCTTCCGAACCGCCTGAAGTAAATATGATTGTCCCGTTTTTTGCGCCGATAAAAGCGCTGATCGCAGCTCTTGCCCGCTCTATTCTGGCATGAGCCAGTCTTCCCGAGGCATGCATACTGGAAGCATTGCCGAAAATTTCCAAATCCTCCGTCATGGCGGCTTTTACTTCCGGTCTTAGAGGGGTGGTAGCGTTGTAATCTATATATACTTTTCTCATTTTTTATAATAATAGCAAACTTGGAGGGAAAAATCAAAGGCGGGAAAACGCTAAAAAAAAGACGCTCCGGTTAAGGAACGCCTTTTATACAGTTACATCTTCGGAACAGCTTTTTTCTTCTTTGCCGGCGCTTTTTTCTTAGCGGCAGGTTTTTTCGCTGCTGTCTTCTTTGTTGCTGTCTTCTTCGCTGTTGTTTTCTTCGCAGTTGTCTTTTTAGCCGTTGTTTTCTTCGCTGTTGTCTTTTTAGCCGTTGTTTTCTTCGCTGTTGTTTTCTTCGCTGTTGTTTTTTTTGCTGCGGGTTTTTTTATCGCAGCTTTTTTCGGTGTACCTACTGGCATAATAACTCCTTAAAAATGTTATATATAATTTATCGGCACAATGTTGTTATTTCTTATCACGAAGTTCTTTTTTAACTTCATCAAGTCTTTTATTAAGAGTTGCAATTGTTCTCTCAAGACGAAGCTTTTCTTTTTCCAATATGGTAACAGGATCGATATCTTCTTTTTCTTTGCCGCGAACCTGTACTTTAACGCTGTCAGGACTTTTGCCTTTAATTAAAGCTGTTTCTGCGGCTTTACGATCATCGCCGTCGCGAATTCCGGCGAGAAAACGCATGTTATCAGCTCCAACTTCCGCCGCAATGTCGTATTCAAACATTTTCATCGCCGTATTGGCGGCGGTTCGCGGAATGCGAAGCATTCTGTCGACATAATCTTCGAAACGCACGCCGATGCCGGTGCAAAGTTCGTGCGCTTTTATTAAATGTTTGCCCATTTCTTTAACCAGCTCTCCGTTGTTTTTTAAATATTTGCTGCGTATAACCTCCGTTAATTTTAATAATTCGGGTGATACGGAAAATACATCGCTGTAGATTTTCTTTTTTTCGGCTTTTTCAAGAAGTTCGTGGAAAATAGCCCAGAATTCAGGGCTATGGGCTCTCGGCGAAAGAGTTCCGCCTCTTGAACAGGCATGAAGATGATGCGCGTATTCGTGAATCGCCGTGTAGAGTAACAGATTTTGGCCTGTTTCATCGCCTTGAAAGTTGCGATTGTGAATGATTATTTCACGGGATGCGGGTTTGTAGAGTCCGTTTACCTTTTTGCTTTTCTTGCCGGAATAAATAAGCGAAAATTCCAAAGGCGCGTCCTGGATTGCCAGTAATTTCTGCTTCACTTTGTCCTGATTCATGATTAATCCTCCCTTATATGATGTCTTGAACTTTTTCCATGGCTAGCGCGGCAGCCGCAACACAGGCGGTTTCCGTGCGAAGCGCGCGCTCTCCCATAGACAGGCGTAAAAATCCCGCCTGCTCGAACAATTCGCGTTCCCTGTCCGACCATCCCCTTTCAGGGCCTATCGCAATCACCGCGGGGCGGCTTGTCGGAGTTAAATTGAAAAAAGAGCCTTCCGCTCTTATGTTATCCATTGCCAAAAGAAGGGGGATGCGTGACGCGCACATTTCTGTTTTTTCCCAGGGACGCTCTTTTAACCATGCGCCGAGGTTTTCGTAAACATTTAAAGAAGGAAGCAAAGTATCGCGGGATTGAACCGCGCCTTCCACAAGAGCGGCATGGGAGCCGCCGTCCATTAAAAGTTTAGTATCGCGGTAACTTTTTTCGCCCATATCAGTTCCCGCAAGATCGATCGCGGACACTCCGATATTGGATAAATCCCTGAAAATGCGCCGCAATTGAATCGGGCGCACAAAGGAAACCGCCATTCTTAAACGAAGACGGGACGGCGGCGGTTCTGCCGCCGTAATTGTGATAAAAATCGAGCCGTCGATATTAATTTTTTCGATTCTGCCTGTTCCGCGCATTCCGCCGAGGATACCGGCTTCGAATTCATCGCCGGGTTTTTTATGTAAAACTTTTAAAAGATGAATTGTCCTTTCATCGCGTCTTGAAAGACTTCGTCCCAATTCATGTTCTTCAAATAAGATTATATTCACGGTAAAAGTATATCAAATAATCAATATCTTGACAAAACATCGCAAAAAGATAGAAAATTCCGAATGGCAAAAAGCAGCGCGCGGGCAAAAACCATCCTAAAAACCCTTAAAATAACGTTTTTAGCGTTTACTATCGCGTCATGTTCTGTCAGTCCCAGCGCATACGAAAAAATAGACAGCGCCGTAGAAGAGACCAATTTTGAATCGGCAGTTAATATAATAAGAAGGGGACAGGAGAAAAAGAGGGCCGTATATTCTCAAAGGAATTCCATTTTGCTCTTTCTGGACAAAGGTTTTCTTGAACATTACGCCGGAAATTACGCGGCTTCCAGCGCGGATCTTCAAACCGCGGAAAGATTAATCCAAGAAGCATACACAAAAAGCATATCAGAAGGGTTCCTCTCTTATATAATTAATGACAATACAAAAGAATATCCGGGTGAAGATTTTGAAGATATCTATCTAAATATTTTTAACGCTTTAAATTATTATCACAGAGGCGATTTGGAAGGAGCTCTTGTTGAAATACGCAAATTAAGCGAATCCAGCGGAAAACTGGATCTGCTCGCGCGAAAATATGAGTATACAGACCCTAAAACCGGAGCCGGACTGAATGAAATGGCGAGAAGAGAAACAGGCGTAAGGCAGATGCCGCAAATAAAAACGGCAAAATTTTCAAACTCGGCTCTTGCGCGTTTTTTAAGCGCGCTGTTTTATCTCGGCGAGGGGAATATTGATGCCGGACGAATTGAGCTGGAACAGGTTTACCGCGCGTATTCCGCAAATACAAATATTTACAGGGGACAGGTTCCCAGAGCCGTAGAAGAAATACAAAATATTCCTGACGGAAAAGGAAGGCTTAATATAATAAGTTTTACAGGATTGTCTCCTGTAAAAGAGGAGCAAATTATTCTTCATCATTTGCCGTTTCATCATCCTGTGCTGCAGATAGCGGCGTTTAAGCTTCCGGCGCTGGTTCAAAGACCGTCCAGGATAACAATGGTAGAAGTTGTCGTAAACCAGCAGGAAAGGTTTTATCTTGAATTGCTTGAAGATATCGGCGCTGTTATAATAGAAACATATAACGCTCATTATTCAAATATGCTGTTAAAAACATATATCCGCACAATAATAAAATATTCTGTCGCGGACGTAATCGCGATGGAGGCTTCAAGACAGCAGGATTCATTAGCTGGATTAATGGCGGCGATCGCCGCGAGAACCGCAATGGATGTTTCAGAAAACGCGGATACAAGGATGTCGCGCTATCTGCCGGATAAGGCGTATATCGGCGGCATTAATCTTGACCCGGGAACTTATTCTGTTATAATTAATTACTACAGCGGGAACCGCATTATTTCTAATGCAGTGTACAATGATGTAATCGTAAGACAAAACGGTCTGAACCTGATACAGTCCGTGAAATTAAGATAGGAGAAATTGATATGAAATATTCTATTATCGCCGTGTGCCTTATTTTGCTTTTTTCCTCATGTTCCTCCGCGTCAAATGTAAAAAGAGTTCAATCCGGCACTCAGGCGGATTTAAGCGGCAATTGGAATGCAAAAGATGTGCAAATTGTGTGCGAAGCGCTGATAATAGACTGTCTTTCCAGCGCAAGAGTGGATCAGGAAATCAGGGCAAGAAACAAAAAACCTGTCGTTATTGTCGGAAGGTTCAGAAACGAAAGCCGCGAACAGATTGATACGTCAATTATTTCCGCCATAATGGAAAATGTTATTTTTAATTCAGGCAAACTGGACTTTGTGGCGGGAGGAGATACAAGAACCGATCTCCGCGCGGAAAGACAGGATCAACAGAGCAACGCAAGCGAAAATTCCGCCGTGTCTCTGGGCAAAGAAATCGGCGCGGATTTTATGCTGACAGGATCTGTAAGAATAATTGTCGACACTGAAGGAAACACAAGCGTTAGAACTTATTATGTGTCCGCCGAACTGACAAATATCGAGACAAACGCCAGAATGTGGCTTGGACACAACGATGAAATTACAAAAATTATTACCAGGCCGAAAAACAGATTATAATTTAAGGCAGGAGTTCGAAAGTTGAGCTCTGCCCCGGAAGCGTTTTCATCTTTGAGCCGTCCATGTTTGTTTTTTCTCTTACGGCATCGGAAATAAGAGCGCGCACGCGCCATCTCGTTGTTTTTAACACAAGATTTCTCGCATGCACCGCAGGCTGTCCGCTTACGGTAAATCCTGTCTCAGGCGACCACGAGAAAGAACAAATGCCGGCGTCTATTCCAAAACGCCATGAAATTTTTTCATTTTTAAGTATCTGTCTTACAAGAAGACATGCTTTATCCGCCGGATGATACGATTTTGCCAGAGGCTGTCCGTCATCTGACCATTTATAAGTTGTAAGTCTAGGCTGAAATTCAAGAGGAGAGCCGAAACACGCCAGTATTGTGTCTCCTTCATAGCCCGCGATAACGGCGCCTGAATTAAAAAGTATTTTTTTAGCAAGCGAAAAAAAAGCTTTTTTCATCTTTCCGGCTTCTTTGGAATTATCTTTCTCTTCTTTTGTAAAAATACTGGTATCCTTGATTGCGATAATTGCGGCATAAGAAGTATTAACTTCGGAAAGGCCGGGTCTTCCCCAGTCAATAAGTTTTCTAAGATGATCCTTTGAGACAGCCGTCCTGTAAGCTGCCCGGAAACTGCCGGCTCTGTAGCTTAAGTACGCGCTTTTGCTGCAGAACAGCACAAAGCAGGCGGAAAAAGACGAACCAATAACGATTAAAGGATCGATCCAGTACGAGAAAAATATAAAAAAGACAGCGCACACGGCGGCGAATACAAAACCTGCAAATAACCCAACAATTAATAAAACAACAGGACGCAAAAATACAAGCACAATCAGAATAATCACAGAAGCGATAATCGAAAGCATCAGCGCGTAGAGTTCATCAAAAGGTTTTACATGATTTCCTGTTATTAACGAATTCGCGAGAATGGCGTTATGCAGCGCGTTCACGCGCGGACCCATAATACACAGTGACATTGGAAGCTCATTTTTAAAATAGGAATGACACGAAGACAATTCAGCGTACGCGTCATTCAGCGCCGCGAATACTTGCATTAATTCATTTTTTGTATCGATGAGAACCGCAAGCTCTTCTTCGTTAGACGAATCGGTGTCTGCGATTATTTCTTCGTATCTGCCTATGAAATCCGTTTCCATCGAACTGTTAAAAAAATCTTCGAGACTTCTGAAATATTTACCGCGCGCTGCGATCCACGCATAACGGTTTTCACTGTTTGGAGTTTTTAACAGGTCGTCCAAAAGCGTCTGCGCGTATTCGCCGAGAAAAAGAGGGATTTGATCCGGAGGTATATCGGAAAATATTTTTAACTCATTCGCCGCGGACAGCGCTTGCAGCATGGCATTGGCGGAATCTTCATACATTCTAAAAAGATCAATATTGACGCGGCGAAAACCTGCGTTCCACGGAGATATGATGCTGCCTTCGTTATCAAGAGTTATATCCAAATCCTTGCCGTCATGTCCTCTCAACCACAGGATTTGCTTTCTTCCGGCGGTTTCAATCCGGGAAACGGCGTAACGGTGTTTCAAATTGGCATACACAGGATGCTCAAAACCATTTTCAAAATCTATTGGCTTCGCTCGTCTGAGCTTTCCGTCTTTATCAAGACGCAGCCTTGTATATCCATCAATGTAATTGCCGAAGACTGAAACAGAGCGCAGTAAGTCCTCATCTTTGTCGATTAGCGTGGTAATAAGGCGATCCCTTCCGTGTACCGCCGATTCTATCACCTGCTCTACAAAGACAGGCGCCTCAAGAGGAGTAACATACCCCATCCTGATGCCTTCGAATAAATTGCGTATATTGGCGCCAACAATGTTATATTCATCAGTAAAGCGGCGGCGGACATCTGCCTCGGTTAAGGTAATCGGCGTTGCGGAAGGCGAAAGTCTGCCCGACAGAACAAGATTTGACGCTTCCATTTCTGTTAAAGTCATAAGGACTGTAAAAAAGTCGCTTCCTTCGATGTATTCATCTGTTTCAATGATAAATATTTCGTTTGATACAGCCGCTGTTTTGTATTTCAGGAGAAAATCATAATGCAGGCCAAGCCTCGGGCCTGAAAGCAGGTAACTTAATAAAAACGCGGCTCCTACGGCAAAAATAAGGCTGCCGAGAAACATTAAAAGCGAAATTTTAAACGAAACGCGCGCAGGCATATTTAAATTTAGGCTATTGTGGTAAAATATACAAGAGTTTTTAAAGAATCAGGAGCAGAAAATGGCAAAAGCTTTTATGGACGAGAATTTTTTACTGGAAACAGAAACAGCGCAGAGTTTATACAACGCGGTAAAGGATGAACCCGTTCATGATTACCACTGCCACCTTATCCCCTCGCAAATTGCCGAAAACAGGCAAATACCCGATTTAGCGGATGCCTGGCTATCCGGGGATCATTATAAATGGCGTATGATGCGCGCCATGGGTATAGACGAAAAATTCATTACAGGAGACGGCGCAGGCTATGAAAAATACCTTGCGTGGGCGCGCACTGTGGAAAATTTAATCGGAAACCCCCTGTACCACTGGACACATCTGGAACTCAAGCGCTATTTTGGAATAAATGAGCCGCTTACCGAAAAAAGCGCTCCTTCAATATGGGAAAAAGCGAACGCTCTGCTTCAAACGCCTCAGTTGTCTGTTAAAGGAATTTTTGATAAATTTAATATCTACGCTGTCGGCACAACCGATGATCCTGTCGATTCGCTTGAACACCACCGCGCAATCGCCGATGGAACTGCCGCCATCGGAAAAATAAACACAAAGGTAATACCATCGTTCAGACCGGACAGAGCTTTGGAGTTAAACTCGGCAAGTTTTCCAGAATACATAGAGCAGCTTTCCGCAGCAGGCAGGTTTAAAATAAAAACGCCCGATGACGCTCTTGCCGCGCTTGAAAACTGCCTTGAGAAATTTATCAGCCTTGGATGCAAAGCGGCAGATCACGGACTTGAATACACGCCGTATCTTGACGCGCCGTTAGCATTTGTAAAAAACGCGTTCAAGAAGGCGCTCTCTAAGAGAACCGTATCGCAGGAAGAAAATGACGCTTATAAAACATATATGCTGTGCTATCTTGCCTCGCTTTACGCAAAGCGCGGCATTGTAATGCAGCTCCATCTTAATGTAATCCGTAATATTAATACAAAAATGCTGTTCCAAAAGGGTATTAACACCGGTTTTGACGCCGTAAATGATGCATCAACAAGCGGAAATCTCGCCGATCTTCTCGATTTAATGGATATCGAATGTGAGGATACAGGTCTTCCGAAAACTATTTTATATTCGCTCAACCCTAAAGATTACTACCCTCTTGCGACAATAATGGGCGGCTTTCAAAGCGCGGGGTGCATAGGAAAAATGCAGCTGGGTTCTGCCTGGTGGTTCTGCGACAACAGGGACGGCATGGAAGAACAGATGCGCGTTCTTGCCAATCTGGGTATGCTAAGCGCCTTTATAGGAATGTTAACCGACAGCCGAAGCTTCCTTTCTTATCCGCGCCATGAATATTTCAGGCGGATTATGTGTAATCTACTAGGAAATTGGGCAGAAAACGGCGAATATCCGGCGGATAAGGAAAAATTAGTTAAAATAGCGAAGGATATCTCGTTCGAGAACGCCAAAATGTATTTTAACTAGATTTATCGCAATTTTTTACTTCAATAATTATAAATAATAATCATTTATCGTGAAAATAATACGTTTTATTCGTAAAATTATCGTTTTTTGTTCGGAAATTACGAATTTTGGTGCTTAGTAAACCGATAATTATTATATTATATGATGAAGATTAAGAATAATATGGACAAAGTAGAAGCGCTGGAGCGCAGCAAGAAAATGGCTGACACACTTAATAAAATGTCCGCTATTTTTCTCTCAAACACATCTGACAACTTCGACAAAATAATGACAAGCGGCATAGCTCTTATTGCGGAAATGGTAGATATAGACAGATTGAATGTCTGGCGCAATGAGACAAAACCGGACGGCCTTTACGCGTCGCAAATATACCGCTGGGATAAGCAATCGGGCGGAACAACCCAGCCCCTCTCCGAATTAAAAAATATATCATATTTACAGCTTGCTCCCAAATGGGAAAAAATACTTCCGACAGGAGAATCATTAAACGGCCCAGTCAGAAATCTGCCCGACGGAAAATTATTTAATAAATACGGAACTAAGTCTGCGTATATAACACCGATCTTTTTAAAAGATGTTTTCTGGGGTTTTGTAATATTCAGCGATGATCGCAAAGAGCATTATTTTGATGATGAATGCACGGAAATGATGCGTTCAGCGGCATTCCTGTGCGCAAACGCCATAATACGCAGTGAAATGGACAGCGAATTAAAATCGGCGCACAAATTTTATCATACTATTATCAAGTCTACCCCGTTCGGTCTTACAATTTTTGATGAAAATATCAATGTAATTGACTGCAACGAAAAAATATTAAAAATTTGCAATACCACAAAGAAAGACTATATAGAGAATTTTTACAATTATTCGCCTGAAGTACAAGCCTCCGGCGAAAAAACTATTGAAAAAGCATCGGCGCTTTTAAAGCGCGTTATGTCGACAGGCGAAACAGTTACAACAGATTGGCTGCACAGGAACAGTCAAGGTGAAATTATTCCATGCGAGCTTACAGTAACTTGTATTGAACGCGAAGGAAAGTTTACCGGCCTTTCGTACGTATACGACCTTCGCAAAATGAGAAAAATAGAAGCTGAGGCAGCAAGAGCAACCCGTATTAACAAGGCAATTCTTGATGTTTTACCGATCGGCATGGCTTTTTTTGACAGCACTCCAAGAGTTACAGATGTAAATGATAAACTGGTCGAGATGTTTGACGCTCCGAAGCAGCAGCTTCTTGATCGCTATTATGAAGATTTTTCACCGGAATTCCTTCCTGACGGACGCAGAGCAATTGACGAAGCCTATAAAATTACAAGCCGCGCGATTAACGGAGAAACGGTAAGGGTGGAATGGCCTCATATAACGGCGAAAGGCGAATCTGTTCCCTGCGATCTTACGCTTGCGCGGGTCGGAGACGAAGATGATTTTGTCGGAGTCGGCTTTTTGTACGATTTGCGGAATGTAAAAAGTCTTACGGCGCACCTGCACGAGCAGGATGAAATGTTAAAAGCTCTGAACAATGTATCCTCTACCCTGCTGGAACCGGGAAACCGTTTTGAGGATTCTTTGCAAAAATCATTGTGGATTTTGGCGGAAGTACTGGAAATTGACCGCATCGGAATATGGAAAAATTACACAACAGATGACGCGCTTTTCTGTTCATTGATGTATGATTGGGATTGCGGCAAGTTCAGATCCCGGATTGAAGACGGCATCATTGAAGAGGATCGAAAATACAATGAAAAAAATGATTGGAAAAAAACGCTGCTTCAGGGGAATTTTATCAACACCGCGGTTAGCAAGACAGATTACGAATTGAATGAGGATTTAAAAACGCGCAATGTTAAGTCTGCCTTCATTATGCCTGTTTTTATGCATGATAAGTTCTGGGGTTTTATCGCCTACGAAAACTGCAGAAAAGATGAATTCTTCTCTGAAAACAAGGAATTAATTTTAAGTTCCGCAAGCCGCACAATTGTAAACGCCATCAGCAAAAATAATATAACGGTGGCTCTTGAAACCGCGGTAAAAGAAGCTAACGAAGCTACAAGGCTTAAAAATATCGCAGTAAAATCTTTGGAGAGCATATTAAACGGCATAGACGCGCTTATTTACATTACAGTTCCCGAGACAGGAGAACTGCTGTTTATTAACAACTACATGAAAAGAATTCTGGGCAAAGAAAGCGTGGATCTTGTCGGTGAATATTGTTATCAGCTTCTTCGCAACTCTAATAAAAAATGCTCGTTCTGTCCGTGCTTCAAGCTCGAAAAAAATCCTGATCAGATTGTAATATGGGATGACTATGTTGAGCTTCTGGGAAGCCATGTGCGCCACTCAGACTGTTACATCGACTGGCCCAACGGCAATAAAGTGCACCTGCAGCACGCTGTTGACATAACAGAATTGATCAGCGCGAAAGAACAGGCTGAACAGGGAAATAAATCAAAAAGCGCGTTCTTGGCGAACATGAGCCATGAAATCCGCACCCCGATGAACGCGATTATCGGCATGACCGTTATCGGAAAATCAGCCGGAGATATACACCGCAAGGATTATTGTTTTGAAAAAATAGAAAACGCTTCGCAGCATCTATTGGGCGTAATAAACGACATTCTTGATATGTCAAAAATAGAAGCGAATAAATTTGAACTGTCTCACGAAGAATTCGATTTTGAAAAAATGCTTCAGCGCGTTGTTAATATCATCTCCTTCAGAGCGGATGAAAAGAAGCAGAAACTTACAGTGCATATCGATAAATCAATTCCGCGTTCCCTGCTCGGAGACGATCAGCGTCTTGCGCAGGTAATCACAAACCTTATGGGTAACGCTGTAAAATTTACGCCCGAAGAAGGATTTGTACGCCTTGAAACCCGTTTCTTGGGAAAAGAAGATGATGTATACACGATACAGATTTCCATTAAAGACTCAGGTATCGGTATAAGCCCACAGCAGCAGGCTCAGCTCTTCCAGTCTTTCCAGCAGGCGGAATCGGGAACATCGCGCAGATTCGGCGGAACGGGGCTCGGGCTTGCCATTTCCAAAAGTATTATCGAACTTATGGGCGGTCATATCATTCTTGATTCAGAACCCGGCAAAGGTTCCTCGTTCACATTTACGTTTAAAGCAAAACGCGGAATTAAGAGAACGCTTGGTTTATCCGAAATCGGCGTAAACTGGGACAATGTAAAAATAATGGCTGTGGATGATGACAAGGATATTCTCGATTATTTCCAGGATATAATGCACGGTTTCGGCACGAAGTGCGACACCGCAATGAGCGGACAGGATGCTCTGGCTCTTATCGGCATCAACGGAATGTACGATATTTACTTTGTCGACTGGAAGATGCCGGATATGGACGGCATAATGCTCGCAAAAGAATTAAAGGCAAAATCTTCATCGCCTGAGCATACTATTGTTATAATGATTTCAGCGGCAGAATGGAGCATTGTCGCGGACGAGGCGAAAAAAGCGGGAGTAGACAAGTTCCTGTCCAAGCCCCTCTTCCCGTCAGCAATCGCCGACGCGATAACTGAGGCGATCGGCCTTCACGATCAGCCCAAAAAAGAAATTACGGTAAATAACGTGTATTTCAACGGGTTTAAAATCCTGCTGGCGGAAGACGTGGAAATAAACCGCGAGATTGTAGACGCTCTGATTGAACCGACGCTGTTAAAGATGGATTGCGCTGAAAACGGCGTAGAAGCGGTTTCAATGTTCCAAAAATCGCCGGAAGATTATGATTTAATTCTTATGGATGTACAAATGCCGGAAATGGACGGCTACGAAGCCACCCGCAGAATACGTCAATCCAACCATCCGCGGGCTAAAACCATACCAATCATTGCCATGACTGCCAATGTATTCCGCGAAGACGTTGAAAGATGTTTAAAAGCCGGGATGAACGAGCATATAGGCAAACCTCTCAATATGGAAGAATTCTTCAGCATGCTTCAAAGGTATTTGAAAGGTTCCAAATAATCAGTTATACTACTATTAAGAAGATGAACGCTTCATGAAAAAGATTGAAATTAAGCCGTTATACATGCAAATAATGTTTACGTTTGTCGCATTTGCGGCGATGGTCATATTGAGTTATATGTTTAACTCAAGGACAGTCCGTAATAATTTAGCCAGAAACGCGGAAAGCGTGCTTTCTTTCACAACTGAACAAATTCAATCTGAACTTATCGCCTCTAAAATGATGCTTGGAAACTTTTCTCAAACAGTGCGTCAGATGATAATGGACGGTCATGAATCGAATATACAGAATTATATTAATATTATAAGCGATTATGTAATCTCCGGCGAATCAGGTTTAAAAAACGTCAACGGTCTTTACGGTTATTTTGAGACAATAGACGGCGGCTCTTTTATTTTCAGCGAAAAAATTGATTGGAAAATGCCCAAAGATTTCCCTGTAACAGAGTTTTCATGGTACAAGACGGCGGTATCGAACTGCGGCGTAATTATGGAAACTCAGCCGTATAAAGATTATATGACAAGCAATTTTATCATTACATTTTCGCGCTGCATTCATGACTTAGATGATAATAGAATTGGCGTCGCCTGCATCGACGTGCCGATGGATAAGATCGGCGAAATTGTCGTTAACGCCGCTGTCAGCGACGGCGGATACGGATTGCTTGCCGCCGCGGATTTGACAATGTTCGCTCACACAAATCCCGATTATGTGGGAAAACGCATTGACGAGCCTGATATTCCAATTTCAAAATTTTCCAAAGAACTGCATCAGGGTAAAAAATTATACGAACGCCCAATGAAAAACTGGAAAAATGAAACCGTCATTGCATTTTCCCGCATTTTACCAAATGGCTGGCATTTGCTGCTAATGTCTCCAAAGAAACAATTCTACTCGGGCACGACAGATATGCTTGTAATGCTCTGCTCCCTTGGTATATTATTGGCGGTCGCGCTTTCTACGGTTCTTATCAGAATTGACAAAGCGAAGGAAAAAGCCGGCGAAGAAAGCAAGCAAAAGAGCGCGTTTCTCGCGAACATGAGCCATGAAATACGCACACCGATGAACGCGATTATCGGAATGACATACATCGGAAAATCGGCGGAAGATGTTCCTCGCAAAGATTATTGTTTTGAAAAAATAGGAAGCGCCTCCCAGCACCTGTTAGGCGTAATCAACGATATTTTGGATATGTCAAAAATTGAAGCTAATATGTTTGAGCTTAATAACGAAGAGTTTGATTTTGAAAAAATGATTTTACGGGTAATAAATATCGTAAGTTTCCGCGCCGATGAAAAAAAGCAGGAAATTACCGTCAGCATAGACGAGTATATACCGCGCATACTGATAGGTGACGATCAGCGTCTAGCGCAGGTTACAGCCAATCTTATGGGAAACGCCGTTAAGTTCACTCCGGAAAAGGGCAAGATAGAACTATACTCCCGTTTAATCAGCATGGAAGATGACGTATATACAATTTGCGTAACGGTTAAAGATTCGGGTATCGGCATATCGCACGAACAGCAAAAACAGCTTTTCCGCGCGTTTCAGCAGGCAGACTCAAGAATCGCGCGTAAGTTCGGAGGCACAGGACTTGGGCTTGCCATATCAAAAAATATAATAGAAATGATGGGCGGAAGAATGGAGCTTGAATCCGAACCAGGAAAAGGATCGTCGTTCTCGTTCTATTTCAAGGCACAGTGCGGTTCGGCAAAAGAATTAATTACCGAAGAAGAAAAAGTTGACTACAGCGGTATTTTTGAAGGATATTATATTCTTCTTGCGGAAGATGTTGATATAAACCGCGAAATAATCGAAGTATTGATTGAACCTACAAAATTAAAAATGGACTGCGCCGCAAACGGCAAAGAAGCGGTTGCCATGTTTAAAAAAACTCCCGAAAAATACGATTTAATCCTAATGGACGTGCAAATGCCCGAAATGGACGGCTACGAAGCGACAGCCTTAATAAGAGAGTTTGAAGAAACGTCAGATGACAAAGAGTCCGCGAGTTTCACCGAAGGTGAAACTCGAAGGAATTCGCCGAACAGGCGGATTCCAATTGTAGCCATGACAGCTAACGTATTCCGCGAAGATATTGAAAAATGCATCAAGGCCGGAATGAACGATCATATCGGCAAACCGCTTGACATTAACGAGTTCCTCGGCGTGATGAGAAAACATTTAATTGAAATTAAAATATAATTTGCTTACCGCTGAATCCGCGCGGAACCGCCCTTGGCAAATGCCTCAACCTGATCAAGCGAAAACATTGAAGTGTCTCCGGGAGTCGTTGTAACAAGCGCTCCGTGCGCCCATCCAAGTTGAAGGGACTCTTGCGGGTCTTTGCCTGACAAAAGACCGTAGAAAAGCCCCGCGGCAAAACCGTCGCCACCCCCTACCCTGTCGCAAACATCCAGCTCCGCAGCCGGCGCCTGATAGGTCTTGCCGTCCAGCCAGAGGACCGCGCTCCATGAATGCCTGTTAGTTGAATGAACCTCGCGAAGAGTTGTAGCAACAGCTTTAATATTCGGAAAATCTTTTGTAACGCTTTGCATCATGCCGAAAAACGCAGACGGATCCAATTGCCCTTTTGTTTCAACATCCTGGCCTTTCAAACCAAGCCCTTTCTGAAGATCCTCTTCGTTGCCGACAAGAACATCTACATAGCTGACAATTTTGCGCAAGGTCTTTGCCGCTTCTTCGCTTGCCTGAGACGCGCTCTTGCCCTGCTCCGCCGCGGCGACCGCCCAGAGTTTTGCGCGGTAGTTTAAATCGAACGAAACAACCGCTCCCGCTTTTTTCGCGGCCTGCATCGCCTCGATAACAAGTTCGCTTGTTGTGGGGGAAAGCGCGCTGAAAATTCCGCCTGAATGAAACCAGCGGACGCCTTTTTTAAAAATCGTATCCCAGTCAAAACTTCCCGGTTTTAACTGCTGCGCCGCTTCGTTAGAGCGGTTGTAAAAAACAACAGGGGCGCGAACACCCTGCCCTCTGTCGCTCCACACAATTGCCATGTTGGGGCCTCTCACTCCGTCGTGATCAAATCTTTTAAAATACGGAGTAACGCCCGCTTTCTGCACGGCGTATTCAATCCTGCGCCCGATTGGATAATTTACCATCGCGCTTGCGATAGCTGTTTTTAAGCCAAAACAGGTGGACAGGTTTGTCGCGACATTGTACTCGCCCCCTGAGACATGCAGAAGATATTCATTCGCTTCCGCGAAGGGGATGATGCCGGGATCGAGCCTTGTTACCAAAGCTCCAAGAGCTAATAAATCGTGCGCTGAATTACCAGCTGCGGGGATTGATAAAGACGCCATAATTATACCTCGTTAATTGTTTTAAGTAATTATAACATAATAACTAAAATTAATCGATCTGTTCAATGTTTAGCGTCTATACGCTATAAAAACAGGTAATAATTTACAAAAGACAGCCAATTACCTTGTAAAATGCCGGAAAACCAGACATAATTGATGTGTAGGACAAAATTATTAAATATGGATAAGTTTAAATCGTTATATAGACAGATAACTTTCACAATATTGACATTTGCCATAATGGCCGCGTTAAGTTATGTGTTTAATTCAAGTACGGTCCGCGAAAATCTCTCGAGGAACGCACAAACCGTGCTTTCTTTCACACAGGAGCAAATAGACTCGGAACTTGTAGCATCAAGAATGGTGCTTGGAAAATTTGCTGAAACATCGCGGATGATGATAATGGACGGTAACGCGGGTCCTTATATGCAGCGTTACATCGATGTTATAAGCGATTATCTGATCTCGGAACTGTCAGGGTTAAATAACACTTACGGCATATACGGCTATTTTGAAACAATTATGGATTCCCCTGTTTTTATGGACGGTCTTAACTGGGACGCGCCGGATGATTTTGATCCGACAGAAAGGCTGTGGTATAAAGCCGCAATTGCGAGTAACGGTGAAATAATCGAAACAGAGCCGTACATTGATTTTGATTCTAACGATTATGTTATTACATACGCGCGCAGCATCCATGATGACAACGGCAAACGTCTTGGTGTTGTCTGTATAGATGTGCCGCTGGATAAAATTTCCGAGATTGTTGCAGACGCGGCTCTTAACGAAGGCGGATACGGATTGCTTGCCGCGCAGGATATGACTGTAATCTCCTACGCAAACCGCGATTTTATCGGAAAGCGCGTTCAGGATCTTAATCTCCCGCTTTCCTCTTACGCGGATATAATTAAAAGCGGCGTAAATCTCTACGAACAGCCTATGAAGAATTGGAAGAATGAAGAAGTCATAGCTTTTTCGCGCACTTTAAAGAACGGCTGGCATTTGGTGCTTTTAACGCCTAAAGACCTTTACTACATGGGCACAAGACAAATGCTTGTTGTCCTTTGCATACTGGGAGGCGTAATGGCCGCCGCTTTAATTGTATTTTTAGTTCGAATCGACAGAGCGAAGGAAAAAGCCGACGCTGAAAGCAAACAAAAGAGCGCCTTCCTTGCAAACATGAGCCATGAAATCCGCACACCCATGAACGCAATTATAGGCATGACGTATATCGGAAAATCCGCGGATGACATTCCGCGTAAAAATTACTGTCTTGATAAAATAGAAAACGCGTCTCAGCACCTGTTAGGCGTTATTAACGATATCCTTGATATGTCTAAAATTGAAGCTAATATGTTTGAACTTTCCAGCGAAGAGTTCCATTTTGAAAAAATGCTTCAGCGGGTAATTAGTATTATTGGTTTTCGCGCAGATGAAAAAAAGCAGAAAATATCGGTTTACGTAGACAAATCGATCCCGCGCCTATTGATAGGCGACGATCAGAGGCTCGCGCAGGTAATTACAAATCTTTTAGGTAACGCTGTCAAATTCACTCCCGAAGAAGGGCAAATTAAACTTGACACCCGTTTTATTAATGAAGAAAACGGTTTATATACGATTCGGATAGCGGTAACAGATTCAGGGATTGGAATAACAAAAGAACAGCAAAAACAGCTTTTTAAATCTTTCCAGCAGGCAGATTCAAGAACGGCGCGTAAATTCGGCGGCACAGGGCTTGGGCTTGTAATATCGAAAAATATTATAGAGATGATGGGCGGAAACATTGAACTTGATTCTGAAATTGGAAAAGGCTCTTCTTTCTCCTTTACATTCAAAGCGCAAAAAGGCTTAAGAGAAGAATTTAATTTATCTAAGGCCGATATAGACTGGAATAACATCAATATAATGGCGGTAGACGACGACAAGGAAATTCTTGATTATTTCAGCGACGTTATGCGCAGTTTAGGGTCTAAGTGCGACACCGCTTCCAGCGGCCAGGAAGCTCTTTCCCACATCGAAAAAGAGGGAACGCATCATATATATTTTATCGACTGGAAAATGCCGGGTATGGACGGTATATCGCTTGCGAAAGAATTAAAAGCAAGGGTAAAATTTCCAGACAGCTCTGTAATCATTATGATTTCCGCCGCCGAATGGAGCGCTATCGCGGACGAGGCGAAAAAAGCCGGCGTAGACAAATTCCTTTCCAAGCCTCTTTTCCCGTCCGCGATTACAGACGCGATAGCGGAAGCTATAGGAGTGCAGGAAAAGCAGAAAGAAATTAAAACTGACTACTCCGGTATTTTCGAAGGTTTTAAAATCCTGCTTGCGGAAGACGTGGAGATTAATCAGGAGATAATTGACACATTAATTGAACCTACTTTATTAAAGATGGATTGCGCCATGAACGGGCTTGAAGCTGTCAACATGTTCATAAAAACTCCGCAGGATTACGATCTAATCCTTATGGACGTACAAATGCCCGAAATGGATGGTTACGAGGCGACGCGAAGGATTAGAGCTTCAAACTGTCCAAACGCAAAAACAATACCCATCGTGGCGATGACGGCTAATGTTTTCCGCGAAGATATTGAAAAATGCCTTGAAGCCGGTATGAACGGCCACATTGGAAAACCTCTTGACGTTGAAGAATTTTTTAACGCCATGAAAAAATATTTTCCGCAGCCGAGGAAATTTTAGCATTTACTCGGCTTGACTTTTTAGTTTTACTTGTATAGTATGTATATGTAAATCGTATTCACGTCTTTCGCGTGATCCTCTGGAAACTCTTGAAACTCTGGATTACTCTTGAAACTCTTAAAAACTCTGGATTCTCAAAAACAAACTTATAGAGAGGTTATCATGTTTGAAAATTTTATTACGGATGAAATGGATGCTCTTTTTACAAAGAAAAACGAGTATCACAAGGAAAGAGCTCAACTATTGGAGGAGCACAAGCAAATTGATAGTATATATAAGGAAAGAACTTTATATATAAAAAACAATTTTGCACCTGTGTTTGAAAGATTTAAAACCTTTATTGAGGAAAAAGGTATTAAATGCGAATTTAATTCACGGCAAAGTCGTTCTTTTGACGCTTTTGACAAATCATTAGTTGACGATGAACTGAGTTCGGGAATTAACTCAATGTCTATATCTATACCATGTATAGATGACGGGCTTTCAATTAAACCGAAATTCCATTTTAATTATTGTCATGCAAATAGTACCGCTATCGTTGGAGGAAACGCGCATCCTGATGATTATGAATTGATTGATGAAATTGAATTTATTTGTGAATCGGGAGTAGATATAATAAAATGCGAAGAAGAATTTATAAAGATTAAAAACACATGGCTGGCAGTTGAAAAATATTACAATTCGGCATTTGATTATGAAAACAAACATCATGCCGCGCAAAAATCATTGATCCTTGAGAAAAAACAATATAAATTTGATGATGTAAACGACAATATTATACTGCAAGAATTATTTAACTGGTTTAATGCGTTAGTTAAAAATGATCTAATAAAATAAAATTATATTTATAAGCTTCTGTTAATATCCGCAGTTTTACGGCAGCTTATTAACAGAAGTTATTAAAACTTATTTCACCTGAATAAAACGGTTTTGGGGATTTTTCTCCCTCTGTAATTATTAACAGCTCCCCTTCGTCTCCAATTCCAACAATAATTCCTTTAACTGTCCTTCCTGAACCTGCCGCGCCTTCTATAAATGTTACTTCTTCGCCTTTTTTATAAAGCCGTTGTACTATACGTATTTTCCAGTCATTTTTATTTTTTTCCAATTCTTCATAGAGCTTTTCAAGGATTTTTTCCAACAAAGAAAAACGCTCGTCTTTTTCAATTTTTCTGCCTGCAGCGATTGCAATGCTTACCGCCTTTTCACGAAGATGGGAAGGAAATGACTCTTGCGTCATATTAATCCCAATCCCCAAATATACATTGCCGCTTTCCGCTTCGCAAAGAATCCCTGCGGCTTTTTTTGAATCGATTAATATATCGTTGGGCCACTTAACTTTTATTTTTCCTTTTAGAGACGGCGCAAAATCTTCGAGGGCAAGCGAAACCGCTAACCCCGATCGTAAAGTCAGCGCACAGGGAATGTCTTCAATTTTGGGATAGCGTAAAAGAACGGTAAAGGGAAGGCTTGCGCCCCTGTCCATTTCCCACAAGCGCTCTTTTACACGCCCGCGCCCCGATCCTTGAAAATCTGCGGCGATTACAGTTCCGTGCGGCTCTCCTGTCATTTTACGGGCGGCATCCATAGTACTAGAAACGGTTTCCTCAAAATAAACGGGCGCGCAGAACGGATTTTGCGCTTCTA
>WQRN01000007.1 GCA_009786715.1 Treponema sp. | reverse complement strand
ATTTCTTCCGGGTTCTTTCCCAGCACCTTTCCCATTTTCGCGCATAATACAGCAATTCGTTTGCCGTGATTTGTGCTGGCTCCTAAAAGCTCTTGTTCTACGCAATCCAGGGCGGCGGCAATTGATTTTATAAGGGAATCCAGTCGTATTGTCATTATATTAAGACATTATATAAAGAGGACGGGTATTTATCAATATAAAACTAATATCTAAACACCCGATATTTTTTTAGCAACTTTAAAAAATCCTTCCTCTCCACAACCTCTCCGCCGAGACTAAGCAGGTGTGCAGTAGGAACCTGGCAATCAATAAAACCGACGCCGTGATCAAACATTGTTTTCGCGAGACTGAGAAGCGCGGCTTTGGACGCGTTTGGTTTTAATGAAAACATTGATTCGCCGATAAAACCTTTTCCTAAAAGCACGCCGTAGCAGCCGCCGGCAAGTTCGCCGTCCTGCCAGCTTTCTGCGGAATGCGCCCAGCCAAGCTGATGCATCTCTATGTATGCTTTAATTATGTCTTCGGAGATCCATGTGCCGCTCTGCCCCGGACGCGCTTTTTCTGAGCAGCCGCGGATCACTCCTTCAAAATCTTTATCGAAAGTTATTTCGAAAATATTGTTGTTTAAAATCTTTTTCATGCTCGAAGAGATGTGCAGTTTGTCCGGGAAAATTATGCAGCGCGGGTCGGGAGATTGCCAGATGACAGGATCACCGGGATTATACCACGGGAAAATTCCCTGCTCGTATGCGGAAAGTAAAATTCCTGGGGAAAGGTTTCCTCCAACGGCGATAATATCATCATCCCATTCTTCAGGATCAGGAAATTTATAATAGTCTGAAACTTCAAGCCGGGGAAAATCTGGATCGGGACCGGGCCGAAATTCTGGCACTAAACTTCCACAGTTTCCGGCAGTACAGGAGTATCATGTGTTACTAACGTATCACGCGATACGTCAGTGTCGCAAACGTCCATGCAGTAGCCTTCTCTCCAGTCAACTACCGCGCTGCCGCCTTCGCTCAGACGGCCGAATAAGACTTCGTCTACAAAAAAGCTTTTTATTTTTTCTTCGATAAGTCTGCCGGCATTTCTGGCGCCGAATTCTTTGCTGTAGCCTTCTTCGGCAAGATGGTCAACGCAGGAACCCGTAATGGTAAGGGTTACGCGCTTTTCGGCAAGCTGCGCAGTAAAAGCGTTAAGCTCTTTCTGGACAATGGATAGCATAATATCGCGCGAAAGATGCCCGAAGCGGACAACCGCGTCCAGCCTGTTGCGGAACTCCGGAGTAAAAAGTTTTTCCACCGCGTCATTCACAGCGCTGTCGTCCTGAATGCGATCTCCGAAACCAATCAACCCTTTGCCGATTTCTCTGGCTCCGGCGTTGCTTGTCATTATTAAAATTACATTGCGGAAATCCGCTTTGCGTCCCTGACTGTCTGTCAGCGTGGCGTAATCCATTATCTGCAGCAAAATATTAAAAATATCCTGATGCGCTTTTTCAATTTCGTCCAGCAGAACAACGGCATGCGGCTGTTTGCGTACAGCTTCTGTAAGCTGACCGCCTTCATCATAACCGACATATCCCGGCGATGATCCGATCAATCTGGACACTGTATATTTTTCCTGATACTCGCTCATGTCGAAGCGAATCATTGCCACTCCGAGAATTTCAGCAAGCTGACGGGCTAGTTCAGTCTTTCCTACGCCGGTCGGCCCCGCAAATAAAAAGTTGGCGACAGGTTTGCCTTCGGATCTGAATCCTGCTCTCGATCTTTTAACGGCTTTTACAACCGCAGTAACCGCGTCATCCTGGCCGAAGACTCTCTCTTTCAATCTTGTTTCCAAATCTTTAAGTTTGTCCTTTTCATTTTCGCCGACAGTCCTCTGAGGTATGCGCGCGATTTTTGAAACAACAGCTTCAATAACGGGAAGGGCGATTTCCACCTGCTCAATCTGCGCATCCTGCACTGTTGAAGATTTGTAAGCTTCTATGCGCGCAAAAGCTCCGGCTTCATCGATCACATCGATTGCTTTATCGGGCAGGCGGCGTTCTGTAATAAACTGCGCGGAAAGACGCACAGCGGTTTGCACAACTTCATCGCTGTAATGAACATGATGATAATCTTCATATTTTGATTTAACGCCCATGAGTATGTCGACGGCAACTTCCTGAGTCGGTTCATTTATATCGATCTTTTGGAATCTGCGCGAAAGTGCGCGATCTTTTTCAAAAAACTTGTTGTACTCTTCGTGAGTTGTAGAACCTATACAGCGAAGCTTCCCCGATGTAAGCGCGGACTTAAGCAGATTGCTTGCGTCAAGCGCGCCGCCTGAAACAGCTCCCGCTCCGACAAGAGTGTGAATCTCATCAATAAAGAGTATCGCTTTTTCTTTTTTAAGCATCTCTTCTACAACTCGTTTGATCCTCTCTTCAAAATCGCCGCGGTACTTTGTTCCGGCGACAAGAGCGCCCATGTCGAGAGAATAAATGCTGAAATCTTTTAAAACCGGCGGCACATTGCCGGCGATAATTCTCTGGGCAAGTCCTTCTGTTATCGCGGTCTTTCCTACGCCGGAGTCGCCGACGTGAATCGGATTATTTTTCATTCTGCGGCAAAGCACCTGCACTGTGCGGGCAAGTTCTTCTTCTCTGCCGATAACAGGTTCAAGTTTATGATCGCGGGCAAGCGCGGTGAGATCGATTGCATAGCGTTCAAGCACAGCTTTCTTGCTTGCTTTCTTCTGGCCGTCAACATCATCATCCGCGGTAGTTTCCTTTTTATCGGAAGAGATGAAGCCGTCGCCGCCGTAACTGTGACTAAGCACATGTAAAAGTTCCAGCCGTTTAATTCCAGCTTTTCTCAAATAATATCCTGAGTAGCAGCGTTCCTCATCGTAAAGAGAAACCAAAATGTCAGCTACATCGATCATTTCTTTTTGCGCGGTTTTACAATGGATTAAAGCGCGTTCTATAATATTGTGAAAACCAACAGTCTTCGTCGGCTCTCCCGAAGAGACGGGCATTTTTTGCTCAAAGAAAGTTTCCATGCCGCTTTTGATCTGTTCAAGATCGGCGCCGCATGAACACAGTACTCCCTGTACTTCGTCAAAAGCGAGGGCTGCATACAAAATATGCTCGGGTGTAAGATATTCATGCTTTCGCAATTTAGCCTCATTGTAAGCGGCATCAATAATTGCCTGCACATGTCCAGATATTCTCATATTTATCCTCAAGATAAATTATAACACATGAATTTAAAAACGCGCTACATATAAAATAGGCATCTTAACGAGCAGGTTCAACAACACACATTAAAGGGTACTCGTTTGCTTTAGCGGCGGCAAGCACCTGCTCAGATTTTGTAATAGCTATATCCCAGGTATAAACCCCTACAATTCCCCTGCCTTTTTTATGGACGTCCATCATTATCTTATTGGCGTCTTCAGGGTTTTTATGGAAAATAACCATCAAAATTTCTACAACAAAATCCATGGTTGTGTAGTGATCGTTAAGGAGAATTACCCGAAATTGTTCCGGTTCCTTAATTTTTTCGCTTGTCTTGGAAACGGTTTTTTCTTTGATTTTCGGTTCCATTCTATCCCTCACCGCGCGTTTCCCTGCGAAAACCGCATATAATTTCTATTTAAAAAAGTTAAACTTGCCGAACTTGAATAACTTGCCGCTGCTGCGTTTTGTCAGTTCATCGATGGTTTTATACATGAAAGCGGCAAAAGCGGCGTCGTTTCCGGCGTCAGATACGGAAAAACCCGCGGTAAGATATTGATCATTGTGAGCGGCGGCAAGCAGTCCGACAGTAAGAGCGCGGAAAGACGCAAGCGCCGAAGGACCTAAAATATCGGCGGCGTCATCTTTTCCGGAAGAAGCGATATCCTGAAAAATAAGCGCAAGAGTCCCACGCCCGCGGTTCCTGAAAATCGCGGCAAGTTCTTTTACAAGGAAAAACCATCCTTTTATATGATCGTTTAACATTATTTCGACATCGGAAAAAGGCAGATCGGCGGCGCTGCTGCGAATGGACGGAGGCGAGCAGATCAGGATTGCTTCATCAATATGTTCAAGGCGGTTTTCAGCGGCAATTACGACAGTGCGGGCGGAAATCGGGCTGGACGGATTCCAGTCCAGGGAAAGGCGTTTTTCGTTTTCAGCAGGAACATTCTTAGACGCCCCGGAACCTCCAACGAAGTTCCCCGCGGAAAGCCTGTTAGGTATGAAAGCGGCGGCAAATTGTTCTACTCTATTGACAGTTTCCGCTTCAATCGCGCGGCTAAGCGCCGATTCGTTCCCTGCTAGAAAGATTCCCCTTGTCATATAGACTTAGTTTACTAAATGTAGTTAATCATGGCAATATATAACACACGCCGATAATATAGGCATGGAGAAGTACGAGTGAAATTGTTAAAGATAGCTATGATTGGCGATGTTGTCGGTGAGTTTGGTCTCAGAACATTGGAAGAAAAACTGCCGGTTTTAATAAAAGAACAAAATATCGATTTTGTTACCGTTAACGGCGAGAACGCAGCCGCCGGTTTCGGGATGCTCCCAAACGATTTTAAACGCATTATGGCGGCAGGCGCAAATGTTATTACATCGGGAAACCACATTTGGGAAAACAGGGAATTCTGGCCTATTCTGGAAACAGAAGGAAATATGCTGAGGCCTGCAAACTACCCAAACGGCTCCGCATACATTCAAAGCGTTTCAGGCGCGGGATTTGCCTGCATAAATAAAGAGCATATCAGTTACATTGTTTTAAATCTACAAGGCAGAGAATTTATGACCGCGATCGACTGCCCCTTCCAGTCTTTCGATCATGTTTTAGATATTCATCTCGGCAGAGCAGCGGATAATCATCCGCTTATTTCAGGAGACGGTAATTCCATTCCTAACGCTTTCCCGATTATAATCATCGATTTCCATGCCGAGTCCAGCAGAGAAAAAGAAGCGCTTGCTTATTATGTTGACGGACGCGCTTCATTAATTGCCGGAACTCATACTCATGTGCAGACAGCGGACGAGCGTATTTTACCGAAAGGTACCGCGTACATTACGGATCTTGGAATGACAGGTAATACAGACAGCGTAATCGGCATGGATCCGAAAATCTGCCTTGAGCGATCTACAAAACACGTGCTGTATCATATGGAGACAGCTCAATCAGATAAATCCGGGCAAATGCAAGGCATAATCGCAGAGATCGACGCGGAAATAGGAACCGCAATATCGATTAGAAGAATCTAAAATGACTGTCTGCTAATCGGGCTTCCAATCCAGATGCCTTCGCCGAGGTAATCCATTCTTCTGCCTTCTATTAAAACCTGCACATCTTTAACATTTTGAAACTCGGTCACTGTCCAGACAATTTGCCTGAGAGAAGCGACATAGCCTTCTACACCGAATGTATTAAAAAGGAAATCTTCGCTGAAGCTGATGTAAGCAGTGCTTCCGCGGACTGCCGCGGAAAGTACTCTGGTGTTTTGCGGAATAAGGTTGACAATGCCTTTGCTCAGCTCGTCTGCCGTCGGCCCCTTGAGGAGAACATTAAGCGAATCCTGCATGGGTGATTCCGAAACAGGTATCCTTCGCGTTACCTTTGAATGAAGAATCTGACCGTCATTATTAACCTGCGTGTAATAAATCGATCTATCCCTCGTCTGCACCGCCGGCGCAACCGGCGTATTGGTTTGGGTTTGCGGTTTTGCAGGCGCGGCAGGTTGAGTAGTTTGCGCTGCCGGTTCCGGCGCGGCAGGTTTAGCCGGTTCTGTGTTCGTGTTCTGAGGCGCGGGTTTTGGCGGTTGGACTGTAACGGTTACGGCAGGTTCTTCTTCGTCCGAAACCAGTATCTCTTCTTCAGCGTTTGAACCGGCAGTAATTCGCGTTTTAAAAAGTTTAAAATTCTTCTCGATTGTAGAAGCGTTTACCATGAATATGCTGATAATTACAATTACAAAAATCAGCCAAAAAATGACCATTGTCTGAGCGCTTTTCGATTTTGTTTTTACGTTTGTTTTTTTCCCCGCCACAAAAACATGATACCAAGATTTGTATTTATTGTATACTGTTTTTGATATGAGAAATAAAATGACTGAAGAACTGGCTGTCTGCGGTATGAACGCAGTCCTTGCCGCAGGCGAACACCATCCGCAAACCATCAACAGGCTTTTCCTTCGCGAAGACCGTTTAAAATCATTCACCGGCATTTGCAAACAGCTCGCCGAACGCAAACGTCCCTATAAAATCTGCGAAGACGAGGAACTTGAGCGTGTCTGCAAAAGCGTTCACCATCAGGGCGTAGTCGCCATGATTGAAGAGCCGGTTATCGAAATGCTGAGTTTCGAAGACCTTGATCTTTGGGCAAGCGAAAAAAAGACAGGCGTGCTTCTTCACTCTGTCGGAAACGATCACAACCTCGGCGCCATCGCGAGAGCGGCGGCTTTTTTTGACGCATCATTCATCGTGCTGAACGAGAAAGATACCGAGGCGCGTCTTACAACCAGCGCTTACCGCATTGCCGAAGGCGGCCTTGAACATTTAACAGTGCGTAAAATAACAGACTCCGCCGCTTTTTTAAAAGACGCGTCAAAGAAACTTACAACAATAGGGACGGATACAAGAGCCAGAATGAGAATCGGAGATCTGGGCGGCGTTATAAAAGACAGGGGAGTTGTCCTTGTAATGGGTAATGAAGAAACGGGTTTGCCTAAAGCGGTAAAAGATCAATGTTCATATCTGCTGCGTATTCCGGGAACGGGAAACATCGACAGCCTGAATGTTTCACAGGCTGCCGCGTTATTCCTTCACGAGATATTCGAAAATTAAAATCAGTTAAACCTGTTAACCATAAGCGGCGGCTGGTGCGTAGCGTCAATCGTATCGCGCCACAAACTGCTTTCCGGATCTACTTTGTTGCGCTGTTTGATTACCTGCTTAATCGGCAGATGCACAAACTCATTATTCACAAGCCCGATGATCATCTTTGTTTTTCCCGCCATCGCCGCGTGTACCGCCGCATTGCCAAGACGTTCGCAGTAAATCGAATCATCCGGGTTTGCGGGAGCTGAGCGGATTGCGTAACTGGGATCGATATATTTTAAATTGATCTCAACCCCTCTTTCTTCAAAGTGTTTGATAATCCTTGAGCGGATATAAACGCCTACGTCCGCCATTTTGACATTGCCGCCCGCGTCGTGTTTCTTTTCTTTTAAAAGCTGATCCTGCATTGCGCCTTCGGCGACGATAACCAGAGCGTGTCCGCGTTTTACAATCCTTTCTTCCAGATGATGCAAAAAGCCGTTGTAACCTTCAAGGTTAAAGGGAACTTCAGGAATCAACACGAAGTTTACTTCATGGCTTGCCAGCGCGGTATGCGCCGCGATAAAACCTGAATCCCTGCCCATAACTTTTACAAGCCCGATGCCGTTAATCGCGGACGCCGCTTCAACATGCGCAGCCGATACAACTTCAACCGCTTTTGCTACAGCGGTATTAAAACCAAATGAACGGTCAATCAAAACAAAGTCATTATCAACCGTTTTTGGAATGCCGATAAGAGCGACTTTTAATTTACGCTTGTCAACTTCTTCGGCGATATCAAGCGTACCGCGCTGAGTGCCGTCTCCGCCGATAACAAACATCATATTTAAATTGAGTTTTTCAATCGTATCTACAATTTCAACAACCTGCCTGCCGCCGCCGCGGGCGCTGCCTAAAAAGGTGCCGCCCAATTTGTGAATATCATCCACGGTATCAGGATCTAACTGCCTTACCCCATACTGCGATGTGGATAAAAGACCGAGGTATCCGTAACGGATGCCCGAAATTCTTGTTACGCCGTAACGCGTAGACAAACAACGGACTACCGATCTGATTACATCATTAATACCAGGGCATAAACCGCCGCAGCTTACAATCCCGGCATGAACATGAGCAGGCGTAAAATAAATCTTTTCTCTGGGGCCTGCGCACTCAAGAACCTGCGTTTTTTTAATCGGACGCTGAGCTCCGGGTATAACAAATTTATCAAGACGCACATATTGATCATCTGTTGCATAATTAGCCGATTTATCACCGGCAGATTTAGACATTACGATCGGCGACTGAACTGTCGCTTTACCAAGCGATTCAATAGTAAAATCGAAACTATTAGCCATGGAAAAACCTCCTGTTTCTTTCATTATAATGCCATTACTTGAGTTTTAAAAGGGCATATAGTATACTCAATATTATGAAATTCACCCCCCAAATGATGGGCAAATTCAGCCCTAAATTGCTTATGATAATTATCGCGGGAATAGTGGTGCTTATACTTCTTGGCACCAGTATTTTTATAGTAGATCAGACCGAGCAAGCGGTAATTACCCGTTTTGGCAAATTTATAGCCATACGGGAACCCGGTCTTCACTTGAAGCTTCCCTTCGGCATTGACCAGAACTATACGGTAAATGTCCGTACCTTCCAAACCGAGGAATTCGGGTTTCGGACAAGGAGAGGCGGAAACTACCCGGCTTATTCCAGCCAGTCAACCGAATCTGTCATGCTCACAGGCGATTTAAATATTGTTGATGTTGAATGGATCATCCAGTATCGAGTTGTCGATCCAAAAGCATGGATTTTTAATGTAAACGAACGCCGCCCGACAATCCGCGACGTATCGCGCTCGGCGATCAATATGCTCGTAGGCGACCGCGCAATCATGGACATCATGGGTATCGAAAGAAGCGCCATCGAAATTGAAGCGCTGGCAATCATGAACAACAGATTCCGCGAATACGGACTTGGCATCGATGTTGTCAACGTAAAGCTCCAGAATGTTACCCCTCCGTCCGGCGTGCAGGAAGCTTTTGAAGATGTTAACAAAGCGATGCAGGATCTTGAACGCCTGATTAACGAAGGGCAGCAGGTTTACAATGAGGAAATTCCAAGAGCGAGGGGCGAAGCCGAACGCACAATTCAAGTTGCGCAGGGCTACGCGACAGAACGCGTAAACAAAGCCAGAGGCGATGTTGCCCGTTTTAATTCCGTATACAATGAATTCCGCAATGCGCCAGAAGTTACAAGGCAGCGCCTTTACTATGAAATGATCGAAGAAGTCTTTAAAGACGAAAAAAGCGTAAGGATGATAGACCGCAATCTTGATAATTTCCTGCCAATGCTGAACATGGGAGGATCAAGATAATGAAAAAAGTTGTTACCACTATCATTGTTTCTTTAGTTATATTTATCGGTGTATTGGTCGCAGGACCCCTGTATGTAATAAATGAAGGCGAGCAGGCGGTTATTGTTCAATTCGGAAAAATTACCAGCGTTGTTACAAACGCAGGGTTAAAATTGAAGATTCCCTTCATCGACGAAGTTGTCCGTTATCCTAAAAAAATAATGGCATGGGACGGCGAAGCCAGAGTCATGCCGACAGCGGAAAGACAATTTATCTTTGTCGATGTTACAGCCCGATGGAAAATATCCGATCCCAAGAAATTCTATGAATCCATTAATACCGTTGACGCGGCATATTCAAAGCTTGCCGAAATTATCGACTCGGAAGTCCGCACTGTTGTAGCTGAAAATCCGCTGCACGAATCCGTACGCAATTCAAACATCATTTTGGAACGCTCCACAGGCCCTGAGTCCCTCGGACTTGGAGAAAACATCGATGTTGATATTATCTCTACTACATCGCAGACCAGCTCTTTTGAGCCGGTTGTCAGGGGAAGGCGCCAGCTTGCGGAATTAATTCTTGCGCGTTCACAGCGGGCGGTTCCCGAATTCGGCATAGAGCTTATCGATGTGGTAACGCGGCAAATTTCTTATTCACCCGAACTTACGCCGAGCGTATACGCGCGCATGATCAGGGAACGTAACCAGATAGCGATGGCTTTCCGCTCTGAAGGCGAAGGCCGCAAAGCCGAATGGCTTGGTAAAATGGACAACGAAAAGCGTTCCATATCGTCAGCGGCATACACGCAAGCGCAAACAATTATGGGAAATGCTGACGCTGAGGCAGCGAGGATTTATTCAGCTGCATACTCCGGCGGAGACAGAGCGGCATTTTATAGTTTCTGGAGAGCGATTGAATCATACAGACAGACAATGCCGAAGTTTGATAAAACGCTTACAACAGATATGGAATATTTCCGGTATTTGTATTCATCAAGATAGACAAGAAAGTAATGGTACAGCGAATCCGTATTTCCAATATTAACGACTCTGCTTCCATGTGTTTTGACACCGGGCTTGAACCGCGTTCATTCGCGCGGACAAAAATGTCTCAAAGTTTAATTGAACCCGGGTATGTGGTAAAACCTGACGGTACGCATGAAGTATGGAAAGCCGCCGGGGTAAATGAAATTAACGGACACATGACTGTGTTCGGTCCCGCCGTACACGGAAAAAGAATGGATATACTGCTGGAGGAAACAGAATCGTTAATTCAATCCGCAAGGCAAACCTCTCAGCGCCAAATTGCGCTGCAAGCTGTTGTTTACTGGATAAAAGCGAAAATGTTTCTCGGCGAAACGCGCTCCGCTTTAAATCTGGGCGCTTCATTTATTTGCATGGAAGATACTCAGGCTCATCCAAAAGGAAGCGTTTATTTTGCTCCGGAACATTTATCTGCACGCTGTCTCCATCTTGAGAGTTCAAGTCCGGATCAAAGTTTACATGACAAGTATAACAGCCCGGATTTATTCGGCATGGATGCCGCCGCTTTTTGCGCCGGAGTAATGCTGTATAAAATTTTAACAGGAATTCATCCCTACGCAAGCGCGGAAATTTATCAAGATATGAGAGACGGTATTTTTATGCCGGTGAATCCCGCAGCGCCTGAATTAAATGTAAAGCTCGCGCAGCTTATTCAATCCGCGCTTCTTCTGCCTGTCGCAAAGAAAAACCCTTCAATGAGCGGAACTGATATTCTATCAGGTATTCTGGAAATATTATCAGATAAAACCGCCGCTGCCGATATTAATTCGCTTTTTGCCGCGATACCGCTAGAAAAAACAAAACAGGCTGAGAAAGAAGTTAAAAAGTTTTTATTCAGAAAAAATGTGCTTGTAAAAACAAAGCGTTTTGCGGTATCAAACAAATATGTAATAATCGGCTGCGTTATCGGTTTGTTTTTTGTCATGTTTATATTTTTCAGCACAATACAGGGCGTAAGACAGCGTCCGACAACATCGGGCTTATCGCCGGACAGAGTTGTTACCGCGTACTTCGACGCGTTCAGTTCATTGGATCATGTTTTCATGGAAGCCTGCGTTAACGGAGCGGATAAAACCGATATAAATGTGGCGGTAAGTTTCTTCGCGGCTTATAAGCAGAGACAAGCGTATGAAAATTCGACTGAGCCGTTAATTATTCAAGCAAAAGCCTGGAAAGAAAACGGCGGAGCGCTTCCGGCGCCGAATGTTTTTGGAATAACAGATTTAATTATTACATATCTTGGCGGCAGCGAAGAAGACGGTCTTGTCCTTTACCGCGCGGATTATATGCTCTGGGCGCCGAACGAAGCTCATTCAAGAAACCGCAGCGACGTAATGACATTGAAAACAGACAGAAAAAGACACTGGAGAATTATCGAAATTCTGCGCTCAGAGAAATAATTAAATTACAATTTACCGGCAAGCCAGTCATTAATTAAGAAACGCGACAGAGAACCGTTGCCGGGAAGCTCAGGCAAAGCGTCTTTTGTAAACCACTTCGCGTCCTCAATTTCTTCGCCGTCAGGTTTAATCGTTCCCGATGAATAATGAGCTTTAAAACCTACCATGAGCGAATTAGGAAACGGCCATGGCTGAGATTTAATATATTCGATATCTTTAACTTCGATATTTATCTCTTCGCGGATTTCCCGCGCCGCAGTTTCTTCCAGCGTTTCGCCCGCTTCGGTAAAACCGGAAATATGGCTGTAAACGCTCTCTTTGAATCTTTTGTTATGCGCAAGCAGTATCCGGTTATCGGCATCGGTAATAAGAACAATAACAGCCGGACAAATCCGCGGAAACTCCATCCTTCCGCACTTGTGGCAGATTCGATGCGTCTGCAGATTGTTATCGCAGCAAAACGGAGCGTCATCGTTCAACGCGCCGCATGACCCGCAAAAACGCGAATCGCGCTTCCATTGGGCAATGTGGCAGGCGCGTAAAATACCGCCTAAGTCTTTAAGACGCTCAAGACCTTCGATACCGCGTCCTTCAACGCTGTATTCCGCCAAAAGCTGACGGACTTCTTTAACATGAGAATCTGAGAAATCAACAGGTGATAATAGAGATTCTTCTAAATTTTGAAACGCTCTTTTATCCATCATTTAATCATATTAAAATTATTATTGTTTATCAATGTTTATTGATTTATTATATACATAAGGAGGAATATTTTAAAACATGAACTATCTTGAATTATTACCGTTGAACGGCATCACAAAATATTCAAAAGGACACCCAAAAGACGGCGTTCCGTTTGAAGGCTGCCCAAGAACGCATCCGTCTGATAAAACCAAACTTATTCTTGTAAACGATCCGCTTGGAGATGAACCTGCAGTATTGGAATTCAATCTTGAAGATATTTTATATGCGGATGAACTCCCGTCCGCTGTAACCGAAGCAGGCGAAGGCGTACCGCTTGTAAAACTCTGGATAAAACGCGGGTCGGTCGGAGTAAAACTTGAACCGTTCGAGGTCCAATGACGGAAGCATCGGCATTTTCCCAGTTTATACGCACCCCTCTTTTTCTGACAGAATCATCGGAAGAAAACATACGCTGCGATCTTTGCCCCGGCAAATGCGAAATTAAAAGCGGCGGCTTTGGAATATGCGGCGTAAGAGGCAACAAGAGCGGAAAGGGAATTATCCCTTTTTACGGATTTATAACCGCTCTTGCGCTGGATCCGATAGAAAAAAAACCTCTGTACCATTTTAAACCCGGCTCTAAAATTCTCTCGCTTGGTTTCGCGGGCTGCAATCTGCGCTGCCCGTTCTGTCAGAACTGGCATATATCGCAAAATACGGATGTCCCCGGAAAATGGATGCAGCCCGGTGAAATAATTTCCGCCGCGCTGAGAGAAGATTCACCGTCCATTGCCTATACATATTCAGAACCTTTGGTTCACGCTGAATACATCCTCGACTGCATGGCGCTTGCCCGCAAACACGGCATCGCGAATGTGCTTGTAACAAACGGCTGCATCAACGCAAACGCCGCCGCCGTAATATTGAAATTAACAGACGCCGCAAATGTCGATTTAAAAAGTTATTCCCCGGATACTTACAAGAAAATCCTCGGCGGCGACTTACAAACAGTTTTGGATTTTATCCGGCTTTGTAAAAAAATGAATGTCCATACAGAGGTAACAACCTTAGTGGTGCCTGACCTTAACGATTCAAACAGCGAATTAACCGATGCCGCGGAATTTATCGCTTCTGTAGACAAAGACATCCCCTGGCATCTTTCCGCGTATCACCCGGATTACCGGTGGAACGCTCCGCCGACAGACCAAAACTTTTTAGCAAACGCCGCAAAAAACGCCGGAAAAATACTTACCTATGTCTACGCCGGAAATTCCAGCTTTAACAACAACACTGTTTGTAAAATCTGCGGCTCCGTACTTATCAAGCGAAGCGGCTATAATGTTGATACTTCCGGGTTGGTAAAGGGTGAATGTGCCCGCTGCTTTAGCTGCGTATCATGCGGAAAGACGGCGAAGATTGCGGTGTGAAGAGTAAGAAATTTTGGCATCCGGTACCATTGCGTCAACTAGCGTTTTTCTTTTGACGGATTTTTGCCGCAATTTGTTCGGGATCCATCCTTACGGTGATATTCTTCGCAGGCCTTGCAGTCGCCATGACGGCTGCAAGGATATGTACATTTACAATCTTTATTTTTATCCGGCATAGTTTGATCTCCTTTTAACATTCTACAATTATCATAAGTATATTGACAAGACTACTATACCTTAATATAGTAATTATTAAATGAGAAAATTTGAAGTTGTATCTCCGTTTAAACCTGCGGGCGATCAGGGGGAAGCGATTGCGGCTCTCGCAGACGGTATTAAAACTGGGGATAAATATCAGACACTGCAGGGCGTTACAGGTTCCGGTAAAACATTTACAATGGCGAAACTCATCGAAGCAGTGCAAATGCCTACGCTGATTGTCAGCCACAACAAAACATTAGCGGCTCAGCTCTACCGCGAGTTTAAAGGTTTTTTTCCGAATAACGCGGTGGAATATTTTGTTTCCTACTACGACTATTATCAGCCGGAAGCGTATGTCGCAAGCCGCGATTTGTACATTGAAAAAGACGCTTCCATTAACGATGAAATTGAACGCATGAGGCTCTCCGCGGCGAGAAGCATGATGGAACGCGAAGATGTAATCATTGTGGCAACCGTCTCCTGCATCTACGGCATGGTAACGCCTGACGTATACAGAAAAATGACAGCCACTTTTTCAAAAGGCGAAACAGTGGATGTTGATTCTCTTATCCGCCGCCTTGTTGAACTGCAATACGAACGCAACGACGCCGTCCTTGAACGCGGACGTTTCCGCAGACGCGGCGACACTCTGGAAATATATCCTGCATACATGGAAGAAGCGTACCGAGTCGATCTTGACTGGGATAAGGTTGAACGTATCCGCCGTTTTAATCCCGTGTCAGGTGAAATGCTGGAAGAACTTGATCGAGCGTTAATTTACCCGGCGAAACAATTCGTAATACCGGGAAGCATGATAGAAAACGCGATGGGTTCAATCAGGCAGGAACTGAAAGACCGTCTTGAATATTTTCAGGAAAACGGAAAAATAATGGAAGCCGAGCGTTTAAAAACACGCGTTGAATATGACATCGAAATGCTGACTGAAATGGGATACTGTCCCGGTATCGAAAATTATTCCGCGATTATGGCAGGACGAAAACCCGGTGAATCTCCCGACACACTGGTCGACTATCTTCCAAAAAAACACCTTACATTCATCGACGAAAGCCACGTTACCCTACCGCAGTTAGGCGCAATGTACGCAGGTGATCGCAGCCGCAAGCAAAGCCTTGTTGATTACGGCTTCCGCCTGCCCTGCGCTCTTGATAACCGCCCGTTACGCTACGATGAATTTGCGGAGCGTCTTGATAAAACAGTTTTTGTTTCCGCCACACCAGGAAAGACAGAGATTGAACAGTCCGCGCGTGTTGTCCAGCAGTTGATTCGTCCAACAGGCCTTCTGGACCCGGAAATTGAAGTGCGTCCAAGCGAAGGTCAAATGGAAGACATTTACAGCGAAGTGCAGAAACGCATTAAAGCCGGAGAAAGATCCCTTATCCTTACGCTTACCAAAAAAATGGCGGAAGACCTTACCGATTACCTTTCCGGTCTTGGTTTAAAAGTACGCTACATTCACAGCGAAGTAGAAACAATTGAGCGTGTGGAAATTTTAACACAGCTTCGCCAGGGTGAATTTGACATACTTGTTGGAATCAATCTGTTACGCGAAGGCATCGACCTTCCCGAAGTTTCATTCATCGCAATTCTTGACGCGGATAAAATCGGCTTTCTGCGATCGCTTACAAGTTTAGTGCAGATAATCGGCCGCGCCGCGCGTAATGCCGCAGGAAAAGTGATCATGTACGCCGACCGCATGAGCGACGCGATGGACAAAGCGATCGCCGAAACCAACCGCCGCCGCGAAATTCAAATTGAATACAACAAAAAACACGGCATCACTCCCGAGACAGTTAAAAAAGCAATCGCTGAAATTCTTACCCGCCACATTGAAGAAGCAGATGACGCAGCGGCGGCAAGCATTGAAGTGCTGAAAAAATCCTACAATGTTTTAATCCCTGCGCAGCGCAAACAGTTAATCAAAGCGCTTGAAAACGAAATGCTTGAACACGCGAAAAATCTTGAGTTCGAGCAGGCAGCAGCGATTAGAGACGAAATCGCGCGAATCAAAGAAGGGGTTCTATAAAAGCGTATTGAAACATGGTAAACTGGTATAGCGTCGAAAAAGATTCCATTCACATTGAGATTAAGGCGTTCCCCGGCGCGTCGAAAAACGAAATAACAGGAATAAGAGACAACCGCCTATGCGTACGCATTGCCGCTCCGCCGCAAGACGGCAAAGCCAACGCATGCCTCTGCGAATTTTTAGCAAAAAAACTCGGCTGCGCAAAACGAGATGTCGTTGTTATTAAAGGTGAGAAATCAAAGTTGAAAACAATTACTATTCCAAAAGAACTCTCGCAAAGCCGCGAAGGCGCAGAGATCGCCGAGTTACTGTATCCCGGCTCCTCTTTTTAAGCCTGCCATTACCTGCGGGTATACAATAGCGTTTGTGCTTCTGTTAAGTAAACCAAATAATTCTCCGCTTCCGGAGGTGCTTGCGTTATCCCACCAGAAGCAGGGCATCTGCCTGTTTCTGGCTTGCTGCACATAATACTCAGCCCATGCTTCTCTTGCGGCGTCATTATTTTTATTCATTGCGCCGAATTCACCCATTATAACAGGGATTCCTTTTGAAACGAACTTGGCGTGAGCGGGAGACAGCGCATTGACAATCGCATAAGTATCTGATGAATTACTCGAACTCCATGTATTAAATGTGCTGTTCGTATTCAGCGCGAAATTATACGGAGTATAGGCATGTATGGAAACAATAAGAGATTTAGCCGTTGTATCGTTCGGAAGAACAAGTCCGTCTACAGCTGTCTGCCCTGCGGACGCGGCATACGTGGTTACCATCAAGAATCGTTTGCTGTTATTACCGCCGATCGCTCTTACTGTATCGACAAAAACCTGATAATATCTGTTTAAATTTGCGCGCTCTGAAGAAGTACCCCCATTCCATTCATCGTTACTGCCTTTTGTTCTTGGTTCATTTAACCCTTCAAAAATAAGTTTCTCATTGTAATTTTGAAATTGTGTCGCAATCTGCGTCCATACTCTTTTGAATATTATCAGCGAATTTTCAATTTCGGCGCTTGTGAATTTAAATATTTTCTCATCGTGATGAGTATTAATAATAATGTACATGTCATTTTCTTCAGCCCAATTTACAACTTCTGTTATTCGTTTTAACCAGTCTTCGCGTATAATATAATCGCTATCAAGCGCTTTATACCATGTAACCGGTATTCTGATTGCGTTAAATCCCGCGTTTTTTAACGCGGTAATATTCGCTTTTGTTGTAATGCTGTTGACCCATGCTTTTTCCATATCAGTGACAGATGTGTTTGCGTAAACGCCGCCGCCAAGCCATGTAAAACCATTATCATTGCCATGAGCGTCAAAAGTATTACCCAGATTCCAGCCAAGTTTTATATTACCGACAAGAGCGGTTGCCGTCGTACCATCCCATAATTCAGGCGATTGATGTCCCGGTGAAATTACATCAGTACGCAGAGCAGGTAAATTATTAATATTTATCGTATTATCAGGCGTACCATTACAGGCAAATAACGCGAAACCAATTATTAATACAATTGTGATAAAGAAAAACTTCTTCCAACTTTCTACAAACAACATAACGGCCTCCTAATTATACTAAAACTTATTTTTCCTACGCTTCTAATATTAAAAGCGTTTTTGGATCCAGTTTCATCGCCATAGACTTGGAAATAAGCGAATTCCTGTCTTTCGAGATTGATAATTCAACATGGTCGGATTTTGGCTGCAAGACGATCACGATATCAATATCTTCAACAAAATCGCCGAGCACCAAGGGAATATTTTCCTTATCATATTGATTCGCGTCACTATCACTTATAGAACATGAATACCAAACGCTTAGACCCAGTTCAATCGCGAAATTTTTAACGGCGGCAATCCTGTCTTTGTCTGCGCGTGAAAAATCGAGACCGTCAATAATTATCGCGTCGGCTTTAAAACCGCCGTCTAAAATCATCGCCCTTAAACTTCTGATAACCTGATCTTTTGTAACTCCGTCCTGGTTAAAACTCATTAATACGCGGTTTTTTACAAGATCGTTTTTAATTTCCGCCGCGTTCTCAAGATTTTTTTTATTTATAAATTCGTTGAAAATATCTTCGTACCACACAGGAACATATTGAATGTGCTGATTAAAAGAAACGTGAATAACCTTTTTCCCTTGAAGCAGTTTATCAAGAGCAAGCTGCACAAGCACCGATGTTTTTCCCACTCCGTTAGGTGAAGCGATAACACCGATTTCTCCGGCTTTTAACCCGCCGTGAATCGATTGTTCAAAAATACGAATCGGACTTCTCTGTATTAACTCATTTAAAACCATTTTATCACTCCTTCATTTACATTACAGCTGCCGCTTGATGCTACCGTGCGCGCCGTTTTTTCTCCGCTTCGCCGATAAGCGCTTCAGAAATACTCTGCGGCACTTTTGCGTATTTTTCAAATTCCATTGTGAACTCCGCTTTACCCTGGGTAAGAGAGCGAAGCGCGGTGGAATAACCGAACATCTCGCTTAACGGAACTTCGGCTTCAACGCGCGAAAAATGACCGTCTTCGATAGAAGAGATGATTATGCCGCGCCTTTGATTGATCGAGCCGAAAATATTTCCTTGAAATTCCGTCGGGCCTTCTACCGATACCTTCATGATTGGTTCAAGAATGCACGGCTTTGCCTTGTTATACGCTTCGCGGAATGCGCCGATAGCAGCCTGCTGGAACGCGATGTCAGATGAATCTACAGGATGGCTCTGGCCGTCGTTGATCAAACAACGAATGTTTACGATTGGGAATCCAATCAAACTGCCTTTTTTAACCGCTTCTTTAAATCCTTTATCGCAGCTAGGCACATACTCAGTGGGGATTGTTCCGCCCTTGATCATGTCTACAAATTCGTAATCGCCGTCCGTCCACGGTTCCATGTAACCTGCTACGCGCCCGAATTGTCCCGCGCCGCCGGTCTGCTTTTTGTGAGTGTAATTGAACTCCGCTTTTTGCGTTATTGTTTCGCGGTACGCAACCTGCGGCATTCCAGTCTCTACTTCGCATTTATACTCGCGGCGCATACGCTCAATGTAAACTTCAAGATGAAGTTCTCCCATTCCTTTTACGATTGTCTGGTTCGATTCAGGATCAACATAAGTCTGGAAAGTGGGATCTTCTTTTGTAAAACGATTCAACGCTTTTCCCATCTGGTCAGCGCTTTTTTTATCTTTCGGCGTAACGGCAAGAGAAATTACCGGAGAGGGAACAAACATTGACGTCATTGCGTAATTAAGGCTGCCTCCGCAGAATGTGTCGCCGCTCGCGCACTCAATTCCAAAAAGAGCGACGATGTCACCCGGCGCGCCTTCGTTAATATCTTCCATACTATCAGCGTGCATGCGCACCAAACGCCCGATTTTAAATTTTCTTCTTGCCCTTGTGTTTTGAAGCTCGTCGCCTTTTTTTAATTTGCCTTGATAGATGCGGACATAAGTTAACTGTCCGTATTGGCCGTCTTCAAGTTTAAAACCAAGCGCGACAGTCGGGCTTTTTTCGTCCGCGCTAAGCTCGATTTTTTCTTCGTTGTTATCAAGATCGAGGGCGAAATTTTTAACTTCGGTCGGATTCGGAAGATAATGCATTACGCCGTCAAGCAAAGGCTGAATCCCTTTGAACTTGTAAGCGGAACCAAGCATAACAGGCACAAACTTCTCCGCAAGAGTCCCCTTGCGAATCGCGGAGTGAATCATGTCTTCGGGGATTGCATTGCCTTCAAGAATTTTTTCCGCAAGTTCATCAGAGAACATAGAAAGTTCGTCTAACATTTCTTCGCGGTATTTTTCCGCGTCGGTTTTTAAGTGCGAAGGAATTTCCGCATGGCGGATTGTTTCGCCCTGATCGCCGTCAAAATAAACCGCCTTCATGGTGATAAGATCCACAACGCCTTCAAGTTTATCCTCAAGCCCGATGGGGATTTGAATCATCACCGCATTAAGACCAAGCTTTTCGCGTAACTGAAGCCGCACCTTAAAAGGATTCGCGCCCGTGCGATCGCACTTGTTGACAAACGCAATGCGCGGAACATTGTAGCGTTTCAACTGGCGGTCAACCGTAATTGACTGCGACTGAACGCCGCCGACCGCGCAAAGAACAAGAATCGCGCCGTCAAGCACACGCAGCGATCTTTCAACCTCAATGGTAAAATCAACGTGTCCCGGCGTATCAATTACATTGATGGTATGGTCTTTCCATGTAACCTGCGTCGCTGCCGATTGAATCGTGATGCCGCGCTCCCTTTCAAGTTCCATATGATCCATAGTCGCGCCAACGCCGTCCTTCCCGCGGACTTCGTGAATGGCGTGGATTTTTTTGCTGTAAAACAGAATCCGTTCAGACAGGGTAGTTTTTCCCGAATCGATGTGAGCGCTGATTCCGATGTTTCGCATTTTTCGGATACTGTCCGAGCCTGTATCAATACTCATTATTAAATACTCCTTAAACGCAACGTATGGCAAAGAATAGCAATATTTGCAAAGAAATTCAAGTTATTCAGCCTTTTAAACGGGTTTTCCACAAAATACCGAACCCCTTAATAAAATAATTCTAATAAATAAGATGATAAATCTAATAATTAAAACATCTAACTCCTTATGTAGTAAGGAATTAGGTTAATATAATATTCAAAAATATACAATCAATAAAACAACATGCCGTTCATTGTGTACAAATACACATGTTTTCCACAAAATATCGCCAGATGCCTTTGAAAAAAGACGAAAAATCAGAATAATTTATAAATCAAATTAATGCTTATTTCTCCGGCAGAGCTTTCATTTTCTCTTTCAATTCCAACAGCAACGCGTCAGCGGAAGAATCAGATTTTTCCAGTTCTTTAAATTTTCTTTCAAGATTTGCGTCATTGCTCATGTCCTGCAGCTCTTTTGAAGCGTCCGCCATGGCTTCCATTTCGTCCACTTTGGCTGCCATACGGTCGAAGGCTTCAAATGCGCTTGTGTTGCCGGATACCGTGGAAATTGTGTCCTGGATTTTTTGCTGAGCCTCGGCGCGTTTGGCGCGGGCAATAAGCAGATTCTTTCTGCGCTGAGCTTCTTCGATTTTAGTTTGAAGTTCTCTTAAACTTTCTTTTAAATGATCGACTGCTTCTTTTTGAGCTTCCCATTGTTTTTGATACTCGGCAGCGGCGTTGTCAAATTCCTGCTTACGAAGAAGAGCTTCTTTGGCGAGATCGTCTTTGCCGTTTGTGACGGCTAACATCGCTTTGCGTTCCCACTCTTTCGACTGCGCGAATTGATTGTCTTTTTCGCGTTCCAGTTTTTTCTCGTCCGCAATCGCCATAGCGACAGCTTTTTTGGATTCGATCAACTGTTCGTTCATTTCGATAATGATCTGGTTTAACATTTTTTCGGGCTTTTCAGCCTTGCCGATCAGCGCGTTTACGTTAGCGGCGATTAAAGTTTTAAGTCTGGAAAAAATACCCATTATATAGGCTCCTTAAGTATCTCTCGAGATACTTATTTTTCTCTGTATTTTGAAAGTACCGGATAATGATCCGCTAACGCCATGCCGAATGAATCCAAAGAAGCCTGAAAATCTCCGCGATCCATGCTTTCATACTGTAAAGTATCGATCAAAATGATTTTATTTTTATCCAGGGCATAAGCGCCGTGAATCACATCGGAAGCGTTTAATTCAAGCAATTTTGTGTATAATTCCAATTGATTGTTCTTTGGAACATCCATAATGCCCGCTCTTATAATAACAAGATTATCGATCTGCATAATCGCAACGCCGTGCAGCGAATGATCATCGTCATCTAAAAGCCACATATCTTTTTCTACCTGATGATACGTGATCATCAATTCAATAAGATATTGTTCGATTTTACTATCTGCCATATTAATTCCTATCCAAGCAAGACCTGTCCGGTATCGTCAATCGCAAGAATGCTCTTACATTCGGAACAGCGAAAACGCCCGGGCTTTGTCGCTTTTAATTTTTTATAACAAATTGGACAGGAAACAACCTTCGGGAAAATGGAAGGTTTTTCCACAGTCTGATCTGAATTGAAAAAATGAACAGAATCATCAAGGCTCTCTCTGATATTAAAAAACTGTGAAAAACCGAGAAGCTGAAAAACTTCGTAAACCTTCGGCTGTATATCCAGAAGAACTAAATCTCCGCCCTGCGGTTTTACAGCTTTCAAAAAAGTTGTGAACGATCCAATACCGGTAGATGAAACATAGTTCAAACTGGTGCATTGAAAGATCAATCTGACAAATCCGCCTTCTATAGCTTTTTGAATACGTTTTTGAAAGAAATTGGAATTATAAGTGTCTATATATCCCGTCAAGGTTAATAGAAGACATCTAGGCGCTTCTTCGATTCTTTCGAGCTTTATCTTGAGACTATCGTCTTTCTCATCATCGAACCCGGGGACGATTTCATTGTTTGACATGTCACTCCCTTATTATGGGTGCCCCAAAAGATACCCAGATTTACTCTCGCACCAGTCAAGCAACGAGAATACATCGCCTTCATCATACAAATAAACTAAAATTTTGTCAACTGTATGGTATAATGCCGAATGTATTTACAAGATGTTAAAATACTACTAAGCCGGGTGTCGGAAAGCGGTAATACGGGAGCAGTTTGCCGGGTTTTAAAGAATATGGGGCTATCGGAACTAAGACTAGCCTCTCCTCAACCTTTAAATTTGGAGAAAATCCATAAAAGAGCGGTGAATTCCTGTGATATTTGGGAAAATGCCCGAATTTATGACAATTTGGCTGACGCAACCGCCGATTGCAGCATTGTTGTGGGGACAACACGCCGCCGAGGGCACTTTAGAAAGAATTCTATGACGCCGCGCGATCTGGCGCAATGGCTGTCTCAGCGCCCGGGTCCTGCGGCAATCGTTTTCGGCAATGAACGAACCGGCCTTGAAGACGCGGAACTGGATCTCTGCAATATCGCGTCCCATATCCCATCATCGGATGATCAGCCGTCCCTCAACCTGTCTCATGCCGTACAGGTTTATGCCTACGAGTTTTTTCTGGCAATGGAAAACCAACAGCCGGTTAAGGGTCAATGGACAGCGATGAATCAAGCTGATATTTCCGCTCTTGTCGATTCAATAACGGATTCGCTGAAAGACTTGGGTTTTTACAAGTTCCCGAATAGAGAAGAACAGGCGCGTTTTTTGCGCGATGTCATTTCCCGCGCAGGTCTTATGGAACGTGAAGGAGAATACTTAAGAACCATCTTCGCGAAAGCCGCGCGGTTATGTTATAATACTATAGGAGAAAAAATCGATGGAAATAATGAATATAGAAACAAAGAAGAAATTGATTGAAGCAAACTGGCGCATGGAGGAATTGAAGGAAGTCCCGTATATTATCGAAGTCGGCCCGATGCACATGGCGACAAAAAAATATTACAACAATCCCGACGCGGAAATTGAGTGGGCGGAAGATCATGCAAAAAAAAGGGAAGGCGTATACGATTACGGTTTCCCGAATATAAAACCCAATCAGGGAATAAATATCGTAGCCGGCGCTTTCGGCTGCGAGTGCAAGCCCAATGATGAAGCCGACCCGTGGGTCGAGTGCCTTATCCGCGAAGAAAATGTTGATGATGTTCACAAATTGAAAGTGCCCGATCCTATTAATAATCCGTATTTTGAACAAGCATGGAAACATGTCGAAGCTCTGCAAGCGAAATCGAAAATTCCGCTTAGGGTTGTAAATGTCCCGTCTCCGCTTGTTACCGCGTCTTTAATTTGGGAATACACCGGTTTTATCGAAGCCACTTTAGTTTATCCCGATGAAGTTCATGTCTTGATGGAAAAAATTACAGAAGCGACAATCGGTTATGTGAAAGAAATGTTTAAGAGAATTACAAATCTTTACGGTGTCAGCCACGAATTTTGGTACGTCCCGAAAGAAATGGGAATTCGTTTAAGCGATGATACAGCCGCGCTCCTCTCCCCGACTCTTTACCGCGAGTTCGGCTTAAAATACAACGCGATGATCGCCAAAGAATTCGGCGGCGTTGTTGTACATTCCTGCGGTGATGTTTCAAACGTAGCCGAAGCGATGATGGAAATCCCGGGGCTTAAAGGTTTAGACTTTACAATTCCGCAGGTTCAGAATTGGGAAAAAGTCCGCGACGCGGTATCGGGAAAAGCTCCGCTGTGCCTGCGCCATTTTTATTGGGATCATATTGACGACGGATTATCCGGCGTGGAAGACCTTGCGGCATATTCTAAAAAACTGATTGATTTCTTCGGGCGCAAAGGCGTGTTTATTCAGACATCAACGCCCACACAGGAAGAGTCGATTGCGTTAGGCGAGAAGTTACACACATTGTTGTCGAAATAAATAGTAACGTATCAGCTAATATGTTTTAAAATCTCTGTCGCGATTTCTTCAGGTTTTTTATCTTCAGCTTCGATAATTATATCCGCGAGCTCAATATAAGCGGCGCTGCGTCTTTCATGTAAAACACGGTGAGTTTCCCGAGGGTTTTCGGTTTGAAGGAACGGCGGCAGTTCCTTTTTGCCGGAACCGTAAATCCGCCGCCATGCCAGGTTTGCGTTGATATTCAGGTAAACAATTTTTGCGCCGGAGTTTTTTAAAACGCCAACCGCCTCCTGGTTGTCGATAATGCCGCCGCCTGCCGCGATTATCCGCCGCCGCTGTCCGGCGCAGCAAGGCGAGGCGTTATCACAGCAATTCATGGGAAAAAGAGCCGCAACCGCTTCAGCCTCGGCTTTTTGAAAAATTACCTTACCTTCACTATAGAGTTCTCTGGGTGTTTTTCCGGTTATTTGCGAGATCTTTTCGTCAATATCAAAAAAGCCGCCTGAACAAAGCGGCGCAAGGGCTTTGCCGGCGCTGGTTTTTCCTGAATGTTTAGGGCCAGTCAGAATTATATCTTCCATGGGTTTTACCCTACAAAAATATTTGATAAAATACTACTATGTCAGGTTCATGGATTTTAATTATTTTGATACTCGTTTCATCGCTTCCGATAATCGCGGTATTCATATGGTTTCGTTCCGCAAAATACCAGCTTTCTCTGGTACAATTTTTATTTGCGCTGCTTGCAGGCGCCGCCGCCTTTTTCCCCGCTCTGGTCATGCAGAGTATATTATCGATAGTTCCGATAACGCATGGCAGATTGGCTTTATTTTACGAATACTTTGTGCGAATCGCATTCACCGAAGAGTTAAGCCGCCTTATACTGTTGTCCATTTTCTTCTGGATAAACAGCCGCATAATCCCTAATGAGAGTTTATCCAAACCTCTTACCTTCAACATGATAAAAAAAGGAACCGCGATTGGATTAATCGCAGGTCTTGGTTTTTCGATTCTAGAGAGCGCAAGGTACGCCGCGTCAGACATGTCGCTAAGCATAGTGCTGCTTCGTTTTTTCACCGCCGCCCTTCACGGCGCATGCGGCGCAAGAATCGGCTCGGCAGCTGCTTTATTTCACAAAAGCCCGACGCAAGCGCTGCTTAAAATCGTAACCGCAACAGCCATTCACGGCATTTACAACTTCATGGTAACAATTCCCGGCATCCCGTCGATAGCGGCCATTCTAATCGCCGTTTCCGCTCTAGTCACTGCAATAATGCCGCTAAAAGGCGGCTGGATCCACACAGAACATCAAAACACCGCTATTGACAAAACCCCCGAAAATTAGTAAGGTCATAAAACACGACGCAAGGTAGAGCAGTTGGCAGCTCGTCGGGCTCATAACCCGGAGGTCGCAGGTTCGAGTCCTGTCCTTGCTATAAAAATAATTAATAAACAGTTAATTCCATTATTAATATATAATTAACAAATCAAAAAGCCGAAGCAGGACTCGAAGGGTTTTTGCGGCCCGAAGGAACCGGGAGGTTCCGTAGGGTAAACCGGCATGGATGCCGGTTTAGCAAAAACCCCGGCCTGTAAGCCCGAAGCAGGAGGCTGAGGGCTGGAAGGCGAGTCCTGTCCTTGCTATTGTAAAGTAGTAGTAAGCATGTATACACACTACTCATTTTGGAATTATAAAATCAAATGCGTTTCCGTCGAACCCCTACCCCTTCCCTAAAAAGACAAACACAATCCCTGAATTGTCGGTGACCTCGCGGAGAGGTGTATATCCTGCGGTTTTGTAAAAATGTAAATTTCTAAAACTTTTTGCGGCGGTGTATAACTCAAAATGCTTGCCGGGGAATTCGTTTTCAGTTGCAGAGAGAAGGCGTTTTCCCAAACCATTGCCTTGATGATCGGGGTGAACCATCATTTTGCCGATGTAGACTGTGCCGCCTTCGGCGCGGGCGCGGACTGAACCGATAATCTCTCCGGCTTGTACAGCTTTTAAAACAACGCTTTTGTGATACTCCTCTATGCTCTCTTCCAGCGTTTGCGTCAACGGCTGGATCGTGAAGTCGTTGTGGAGAAGGGCTTCGCTTTGGTAGGCGGCGTATTGTATTTTTAAAATTGTTTTCATGTCTTCAGGTTTTGCTTTTTCAATTTTAATCATAAAAGTGCGCCTAACGTAAAAGTTTTTCTGCCTTTTTCATGTTGTCTATGATTGGTACATTGAAGGGGCAGCGGTTTTCACAGCTGCCGCACTCTGTACATTCATCGCCTTTGTGATTTAGGTTTTTATAATGAGATTTAATTGACGGCGGTATGTTAGCGGTATCAAGGTTTGCAATGTCTAAATATTTGTTAACGGCAGCAATGTCGATTTCGGAAGGGCAGGGTTGGCAATGATTGCAGTAAACACAGCTGCCGTTAAGGCCGCCGCGAACAGAGCTCAATACTTCGGTGTAATCGCGCTTGGTGTCGTCAATGTTCAAATAGTTTACGGCTTCTTCAACTTCTTTGGGGGATTTGCAGCCAAGAAGGGCGCTAACAACTGCGGGCCTTGTAAGGGCGTAATGGATGCATTGCGCAACTGTTAGCGGTTTAGTAAAAGGCGAATGTTCCGGCGAAATTAGTTTGCCCGCGCCGAGGGTTTTCATTACCGTAATGCCGATATTTTTTTGTTCGCAAAGTCTGTATAACTCTGCGCGCTTCGGCTCAATTGCGGTAAGGCTGCCTGGGTTAAAACCTTTTTCAAGGAGCGTTAAAACATTATCATCTGTTGGGATTAAATCAAAAGCGGGGTTTATACTGAACATCATCATTTCGGGGAGATTTGTATTTATTGCTTTGATTGCGGTAACAGGATTGTGAGAGCTGAAACCGATGTGGGAGATGTCGCCTTTTTCCTTCAGCTTTAAAGCGTAATCGGCGATGCCTGTTTCAAAAACATTTTTGTAATCATCATCGGAATCGATAAAAAACAACATTCCAAAATCTATATGCCCGTTGCAGGTGCGAAGATGCTCTTCGAAGAAACGCATGACTGTGGGCATATCGCGGCTTATGTCATATTGCTGTCCGATATTTGTCGAACAAATATGTCCCTGAATTAAAATATCTTTACGGCGGGCGTCGAGAGCTTTTGCGATGTTTTCCCTGACTTCTTTTCCGGGCATGAATATGTCAAAAATATTAATGCCGTGATCGATCGCCGCATCTATAACGCTTGCAGCTTGCTCATAAGGCTTTCCGTCTAAATGCTCGCAGCCGAGCCCGATAATGCTTGCTTTTTTGCCGGTTTCTCCGATATCGCGGTAAATCATTGTACCTTTATCTTAACAAATTTGTTGTTTATATTATATACTGTAGCTGGGGTACCTTAATCAGATTAAGGTTAAAAGGAGTGTCGTTTGTGAAAAAATTAAGCAAAGCATTATCATATTTTACTCTTATCATATTAACAGGAATTATTTTTTCCGGATGTATCGGATTTCAATTATGGATGAACTCTGTAACTATTAAAACAGACGGCAATTTATCAACTGTAGTAGCGGGCGGTACTCTTGTTTTAAGAGCGACGGGACAGGGAATTATCTGGTCAGTCAGTTCGAGTAGTGACGGTTCGGGAACTGTTCAGCCGGGAACATTTATAACTCAAAACGGAGAACTTACCGTCTCGTTATATGAGACTGCGAGCACTCTATATATAAAAGCAATATCATCCAAGACAGAACAATCTGATATTAAGCCGATAAGGGTTGTGTCTGTAACAGGAGTGAGTATTGAGCCGATTAATCAATATGTCGTGATTGGCAGAACGCTTCAATTCCATGCGGCAGTTACAGGGATTAATAATCCCGATACTGCGGTAACATGGAGAGTCAGTTCCAATGCTTCCGGTACCGGCACTGTTACGGCCGGAACTACTATTAGCGCAACCGGGATGCTTACAGTTTCGGCAAGCGAATCACTGACAACTCTTTATATTATCGCGTTTTCTGTTATAGACACTTCAAAATACGGCATTATTCCTGTCTCTGTTGTAAGACCTACAGTAACAAGCGTAACTGTTTCACCTCCAAATGAAACAATTATAGTGGGAAAAACAATGCAATTCAGCGCAGCCGTTACGGGAACTTACAATCCAAGTAATGCCGTTACATGGAGAGTCAGTTCCAATGCTTCCGGTACCGGCGCTGTTACAGCCGGAACTACTATTAACGCAAACGGGCTGCTTACAGTTTCAGCAAGCGAATCGCTGACAACTCTTTATATTATCGCGTTTTCTGTTATAGACACTTCAAAATACGGCATTATTCCTGTCTCTGTTGTAAGACCTACAGTAACAAGCGTAAGTGTTTCACCTTCAAATCAAACAATTACAGCGGGAAAAACAATGCAATTCAGCGCGGCCGTTACGGGAACTTACAATCCAAGTACTGCCGTTACATGGAGAGTCAGTTCTAATGCTTCGGGCACCGGAGTTGTTACGCCGGGAACAAACATCAATGCAAACGGGTTGCTTACAGTTGCACCTAACGAGTCATTGACAGTTCTTTACATTACAGCTACTTCATCTATCGACTCGTCAAAATCCGGCGTCGCTACGGTATCAATTATAGTGCCGATGGTTACAGGCGTAACTGTCAGCCCCTCTAGTCAAACAATACAAGCAGGCGGGATGATTCAATTCCATGCATCGGTTGTCGGCATAAATAATCCAAGCACGGATGTTACATGGAGAGTGAGTTCAAACGCAGCCGGCACCGGCGCTGTTACAGCGGGAACAAGCATTAATGCTAATGGGCTGTTGACAATATCTGCTAACGAAACAATTCAAACGCTTTTTATTTTTGCGGTATCAACATTTGATCCGTCAAAAACCGGCAGTGTATATTTGAGTGTTACTCCGGCGCCTGTGACGGTTGCGCCGACACCGACACCTACTCCCGCGCCGACGCCTGCTCCAACACCAACACCGAGACCGACACCAACTCCGAGACCAACGCCCACTCCGACACCTACTCCTACTCCTACTCCGGCGCCGACACCGACTCCTACACCTACACCTACACCAACTCCGGATCCAAAACCTACTCCGACTCCTACACCCACTCCAAGACCAACTCCGACACCAAGACCGACTCCGACACCTACACCAACTCCGACACCTACGCCTACACCGACGCCTACACCCACTCCTACGCCAACGCCGATTCCTACACCTACACCGACAGTTACAAGCGTTACAGTCAACCCTTCATCACAAACGATTACAAGAGGCAACACACAACAGTTCAGCGCAACTGTAACCGGTACCAATAATCCCGGTACCGGCGTAACATGGACGGTAAGCTCAAATACCGCAGGAACAGGTTCTGTTATGTCTGGAACCAGTATTAACTCAAGCGGCTTACTTACAGTATCAGCCAATGAAACCAACACAACTCTTTATGTAATCGCAACCTCTGCTGCAGATACTTCGAAATCGGGCAGAGCAACGATAACTGTAAACGCCCCTGCGCCGACAATTACAAGCGTTACAGTCAACCCTTCATCACAAACAATTGTAAGAGGTAACACACAACAGTTCAGCGCAACCGTAACCGGAACCAATAATCCCGGTACCGGTGTAACATGGGGGATAAGCTCAAATACCGCAGGCACAGGTTCTGTTACATCTGGAACCAGTATTAACTCAAGCGGCTTACTTACAGTATCAGCCAATGAAACCAACACAACTCTTTATGTAATCGCAACCTCTGCTGCGGATACTTCGAAATCGGGCAGAGCAACGATAACTGTAAACGCCCCTGCGCCGACAGTTACAAGCGTTACAGTCAACCCTTCATCACAAACGATTACAAGAGGCAACACACAACAGTTCAGCGCAACCGTAACCGGAACCAATAATCCCGGTACCGGCGTAACATGGACGGTAAGCTCAAATACCGCAGGCACAGGTTCTGTTACGTCTGGAACCAGTATTAACTCAAGCGGTTTACTTACCGTATCAGCCAATGAAACCAACACGACTCTTTATGTAATCGCAACCTCTGCTGCGGATACTTCGAAATCGGGCAGAGCAACAGTCAGCGTTAATATTAACACGTCAACTGTTACATCAATTTCTATCAGTCCGTCATCCCAGAACATGATGAGAGGCAACACTCAGCAATTCACTGCGATAGTCAGAGGAAATAATAACCCAAGCAGCTCGGTAACATGGAAAGTCAGCTCTAACGCGGCTGGTACAGGCTCTGTTGCATCAACCATCAGCTCAAGCGGGCTTCTTACTATTGCAGCTAATGAGACAATTACCACTCTTTACGTTATTGCGACATCTACCGTAGATACTTCTGTTTCCGGTTCGTCAATAGTATCTGTTTATCAATTACAATGATAAAGGGATCTAATCAAGGACAGTAACGCAGGCGGTTTCCTGACAGCTTTCAAGCGTATCCTCAATAGTCATCCTGCGCAGGGGGTTGTATTCTTCGTTGATGCCGGCGTTCAGATATCTGGCTGCCATTACGGAAATATCTTTGGCAATCGCAGGCACGGCGGTTAACCCAGGAGTTTCTAAACCGGCGGCATGAATTATATTTTCTGTAGACTTTCCGAAGGACACGACAAAATCGCCTTCATAAGTCGCGGCGCTGATGCAGGTAAAAGAAGCAACTATATCCTGCTCGCTTAAAGACGGAACCAGGCTGCGCTGTTTTACCAATGAAGAAATAATGCTGTTTGTATCTGTCGAAAAATCCTCTTTCTTATAAGTTTCAATTGAATCATACGCTGTAAGCAGATTGCCGTCGACAGTGCGTAATATGCCTCTGCTCTTCATTTGCGATGTTTCATACGGAGAGACAATTGACTTAACAAGATGCGAAGATTTCTTGTCAAATACCATATTTATGCTGCGGCTTGAATGCAAAGAAAAAAATCTGTCCTGCGCAAGCCGGGCAATATCTTCAGCAAAAGCTCCCGCGGCGTTTATTACCATTTTAGGATAAATTCTTCCGCGATTTGTCAGTACATTCATTATTGTTCCGTTCCAAACACAGATATCCATCACTACAGTGTCTAAACTTATTTTCGCGCCGTTATCGGAAGCATTTTCCGCGTAGGCGGCGGTTAGACCGTATGGATATACAATACCCGCTGTCGGGAAGAAGAGCGCAAATTTAATGTTATGGTTTAAATGAGGTTCTTTTTTTAAGAGTTTTTTTCGGCTGATATATTCAACCGGTATTCCCTGTAATTTATACCGGGTAATGGAAGCAAGAGCCGCGGGTTTCATTAAACTGTTTGTAAAACAAATATACTGCCCCGTCTGCATAAAAGGCACATCAAGTTCATCGCATAACGAAGGATATATCTGGCTGCCGATGTCATTGTACTTTCTTTTCAATTCACCTTCGTTCATTGATAATTCAGGAAGAACAATTCCGTCATTGCGCCCGGAAGCGTGCAAAGCTACATCATGTTCTTTTTCTACAAGAAGAACGTCAAGTTTGTAGCGCATAAGTTCTCTTGCAATCGCGCAGCCGACAACTCCGCCGCCGATAATCAGCACATCCGGATTTTCACCTTCCAGCTTATTCGACGCAACAGCCGGCATTCTCATAGATGGAATTTGCGCGCCTGTGAAATGAATATCATTTACAACAGAATACTCTTTTTGATTTACCGACATAAGCCCGGCTTTGACAATATCGTCCCAATTGTCTAACTCGCCTGTTAAATACAAAATGCCGCCATTCAGCATCGCACAGACCTTGCCATTATAAGTTTTACCAAGTTTTTGATTTAATTTTTTAATATTTGACATATATCTAATATAAGAAAAACCGGGTTTGCTTAGTAGGAAAATTTTATTATTTTAACTATTATTTTATAATCGATACATCCACCTGATTCCTGTTGATAAACGAAAACCCGCGATGAAACCGGAAAAGAAATCAGAATTATTACTGCCGCTATGATACGACTGCCAGACTGCTTCAATGTACGGAGCAAATTCGCCGCTTGCTGTTTTAATAATAAAGGGCGCGGCAGATACGCCGGCTATGCCGAACCAGCTGGCAGAAATATATCCTGCTCCAAAATTAAAAACGGGACCCGCGAAAATACTAAATTTTTCATTTGGCCCCCATGAAAGAGTTACAGGCAGACTAAAAACACCGAAAGCCCAGTCGTATTCAGGTCTTAACGCGGCGCTTAAAATCATCCGTGAATCAAATAAAGAAATATCTATACCAAGAAAAAATTGAGATGATAAACCTCTGATTAAATCTGCTTCTTTATCAAAACTATTCCATATCGGCGTGAAAGCGGCGCCGACAAGAAACATACCGGAAGATGACGCGGCGGATGAACCAATTACGGGTCTTTCCGCGTTTATTCTCACGTTTGAACCGCCGCTTCCGCTTTGCGACAATGAACTGTCAACTTTAAAATTAGACGCCGCTTCAGGAAACGCGCGGCCCGCGCCGGCATATGTTTTCGTCCAATAATCTTCGCTAAGGCTGGAATAAATAACTCCCGTCTTTGATCCGGCGGAAGCGCTGTGAATAAACCGGCGCTCCCCCAAATATAAAACGACATGCGTTATGTTACCGGTGTTATCAGTTTTAAAAAAAAGAAAATCTCCGGGCTGCGCTTTTTCTAAAGGAATTCTTTCAACCCATGTATAAAGAGCGGAAGCCGATCTCGGTAAAACCACTCCAAGAGCGTCTTTAAAACTAATGCCTATAAAACCTGAACAATCAAGACCATTTATCGTCATTCCGCCGTAGCGGTACGGAACGCCTTCATACTTTCGCGAAGCTTCGATTACTTTAATACGCGCAGTCTGATAAGCCCGCGCTTTTTCCTCCGGCGATACCGTTGTGCCGGGCGCGAGCGAATAACCGCCTTCCAAAGGCGCTGCATAAAGCCGCGCCGCACAAAACCCTGCCGCGAGAAATATTAAAGAGATGATGGTAAAATGCTTCATTATTGATATTATCGGCATAAACTGTTACATTATACCCATGGGATCGATTTGTGTCTTTGTAAACCAAAAAGGCGGCGTTGGAAAAACTACCTCTGCGATAAATATCGGAGCATACATCGCCGAAGCCGGCAAATCTGTGCTTCTGGTCGATTTTGACGCTCAGGGGAACCTTACAAGCGGCATTGGAGCCGCTCCTTCAAAACCCGGTATATACGAATTACTTTCGGATGAAGTAACCGCGCAGGAAGCGATCAGAAAATCCGAAATAAAAAACCTCAGCGTGATTCCCGCCGACAGAGATCTGTCAGGCGCAGCCGTTGAATTAATCGATCAGAAAGAACGAAATTATTTTTTAAAGAAAGCGCTTGCTCCGATAAAAAATAATTACGATTATATTTTGATTGACTGTCCTCCTTCTTTGGGGCAATTAACAATGAATGGTTTAGCCGCAGCCGATTTAATATTAATCCCGATGCAATGCGAATACTTCGCGATGGAAGGTCTTATACAGCTTTTAGAGACCGCAAAAGAAGTTCAAAAAGGTTTAAATCCTTCGATAAAAATAGGCGGCATTTTTTTTACAATGTACGATCCAAGAACCCGTCTCGCAAATGATGTTATTAAACAGGTAAGCGCTCACTACAAAGATAAAGTTTTTAATACAATTATTCCGCGGAACATCCGCCTTTCGGAAGCGCCTTCCTGCGGTATGCCGATTTCTCTTTACGATCCGCAATGTCCCGGCGCAAGAGCATATCACGCGCTTGCGCACGAATTTATCCGCCGCGAAAACGGCAAACGGGGAGGAAAATAAATGGCGCGCAGAATCGGTCTCGGAAGGGGTCTTGATGCCCTGTTGGATAACAATGACGGCAGCAGTCAGAAAAAAGATACGGCAGAGACAAAAAAAACTTCTTCGGACTCACAGACATCCGCCGCGGCTGAAACATCGGCTTCGTCAGTTATATCAAAAAGCAAAGGGCAGGATATAATCCAATTACCGGTAGAAAAATTAATTCCGAACCCGGGTCAGCCGCGCAAATATTTTAACGAAGAAGAATTAAAAGAGCTTGCGGATTCAATAAAAGGATACGGCATTATCCAGCCTGTTATTGCAGCCAACACAGGCGACGGCACTTATATAATAATCGCCGGAGAGCGCAGAACGCGCGCCGCAAAGATCGCGGGTCTTGAGACAGTTCCTGTTATCATCCGCGACTATACAGATCAGAAACGCCTTGAAATCTCTTTGATAGAAAATATCCAGCGCACCGATTTGAACCCGATTGAAGAAGCCGCCGCATATAAAAACCTGATGGATTTTTCCAATCTTTCACAGGACGAACTTGCCGCGCGCATGGGAAAAAACCGCTCCACAGTCGCCAACGCGCTCAGACTTTTAAAACTTCCTATAGAGATTCAAAAAAGCGTTGAAGATGGAAAGGTAAGTTCCGGCCACGCGAGGGCGCTTTTATCTGTAACTGAAGCAAGGTCAAGAGACAAATTATACAGAGAACTGCTTTCAAATGAAATTTCTGTCCGCGAGGCGGAAAAAAAAGCCGCGGCATTAAACGCGGAAAAACCCGGCGAAAAAGCAAAAAGCGGCGGCTCAAAAAAATCGAAACGCCCGCCCGAAGTAGACGCCATGCAGGAAAGATTTATCGGCATATTGGGAACCAAAGTAATTATTGAAGGAGATCTCAACAAGGGCCGTTTACTTATTGATTATTATTCAATGGAAGATCTGGAAAGGCTGTACGAAATACTCTGCGGGTAAAGGATCTGAAAATTGTGCAGCAAATTGAATTACAAGATTTTATAAATGAAACACTCAATAACCGAAAGGCACCGCATAAGTGGATAAAAATTGGAATTGTTAATAATAAAACACAAAACATGATTGAGCGTAAATTTGGATTAAAAGTATCAAAAATACACATTGATAATAGCAGCATAATCCATGCTATAACACAAACACATCATAACCTAGAGTCTGATGATCTATTATACACAGTAAATATTATTAATTCGCCTGATAATATTAATCTCTCTGCAAAAAAATACAAATCCTGTGATGTCTTAATTTTCAAAAAAGATATCTACGGCGAAATAACCGTTTTAACAGAGGTACATACAAAGAACAATTATTTGTTAGTTTTTGATGTATGGCGTTTGAAAAAGGCTCGGAGAGACCCCGATGCTACTTAAAAGTCCCCCAGGGTTTACGTCCGAAACGAATCTCCGTCTGCCGTTAGTTACAGTCTAATATTTTTATACTGAATTGTCAAGGATATTAATCTCATCTGCTTTATTATTCTCCTTTTTTCCTTTTCGCCCATAAAGGGCGGGTAGATGTTAATTGCCCGTTATTGCAAAAATGGGAAAACAAAAGGAGTTTTCTTTATGAAGAAGAAAATTATTGTTGCGCTGCTC
>WQRN01000006.1 GCA_009786715.1 Treponema sp. | reverse complement strand
TCAGGAACTTTTTGTAAAGTACGGAAAAGCGGAACAGGCTAACACCGCAGAACAAAATAATCCACAGCCGCCGCACTATGTGCCGGAAACCGAAGCCGCAGGCACTGCTCCGGCAGCGCACACCGCTCAAACTGTCGCGCCTTCATTTACCGCAAAAAAGAAAAATCTTGTTCTCGCTATAATAATAGCTCTTGTAATTTCTTTTTTATTAAATTTGTATTTTATTTTTTCATTTATTTCACAGAAATCAGCGGCATTGAATATTACAGGGAAAACATCATCCTATGCATCGGAGGAAAAACCATTAATAATACCTATGAAACAGCATGAGCCCTGGGGATGGATTTTTCTATATCACCCTCCTAACTTTTTTAATCCAAAGATAACCGAAGGTGAAATCTATACCTTGCATTATAAATTTTCATCGGATGTTGATTTGGATTTCTTATATATTATTCTTGCAGATGATCTTGGAACTGTGTCAGAACCTTATTATATGCAGCTATCCAAAAAGGCGTTTATAAGTTTTGGAAACGTTATAGCAAACACCGAATACGCAGGCAATATATCATTAACTGCGCAAAAATCGGCAAGCAGTGCAGATCACTACGCAAATATAATAGAAATAAACACAAATAACGGCGCAAAAAGCCAGCCAACTATAATATTTACAAAGTTTGAACTTAACATAATAAAATCTGTATCAAATTGATACAAAACTAGCGTATATTTTTACTCTTGTATCATTATTACACAAAAACGCAGTCAACTATTAACAATTTTTATTAAATTAATAAAAAATGAATGTCTCAAGCGTTTCTTAAAGGTCTGTGAGCGGAAATTGCGCCCCTGAACCGAGTCTCTTCCCGAGGTGAAGGGGACAAGTTTCCGCACACAGACCTTAATTACATCTTTAAGACATTCATTTTTTATTAAATAGCAGCAATTATAAAAATTTATAATATCTTGGCACAGTTATTGCTAATAAATTCATGTCGACGAGGACAAGCGGAAGCGCCCGCCGTAAGGGGGATGGTTCGTTGAACCGTAATTTCCGCGAGGAATAAAATTCCAATATCCCGTAGGACAAGGATCACCTCATGAAAACATTAAATGTTTACCGCCCTGCGACTGTGCAAAACGTTTTAAGCGATTTTGACCAGTACTTCGAGTCTTTTTTCGGAGACTCTCTGCTTGCCCCCGCAGCAAGAATTTTTAATCAATTGCCCGCAGTTGATATTCAGGAAACCGAAAACTCGTACAACCTGGAAATGGATCTGCCGGGTTACGATGAAAATTCCATCGATGTTCATATTGACGGTTCAAGCCTGACAATCGCTTCCAAGCAGGCAGAGGAAAAGAAGAGCGAAGAGAACCGCGGCACATTCATGCTTCGCGAGCGGAAGATGAGCGCCTTTACACGCTCATTCAAGCTGCCGGAAAACGCGGATCCGGAAGCTGTAAGCGCGTTATTTAAAAACGGCGTTCTCAGCTTGATTTTAAAAAAGCGGGCCGAAGCGCAAAAGCGGATGATACAGATTAATTCAGCATAAAATGTTTTAACAAGGGAGACCGTTCTAAACAGGACGGTCTCTTTTTATTAATGAAAAACGGCTGTACTTACTGCGTTTTATAACTTATAATGTATTATGAAATTAAATAAATTATTTTTAAGAACGGCATTCATTATCCTTCTTGCCGCAATAACTGGTTTTACTTTAACATGCGTATCAAATCAGACCAGCGGCGAATTCGACGGAGCGAACGTACTTATCACCATTGATACCAGCGTCAAATATCAATATGTCCGCGGTTTCGGCGGAATGGAAGTCGGCTGGGGGCAATTTCCCCGTACCAGCACAGCGGACACAGAACTAATGTACAATCCCGATAAGGGTCTGGGTTTGAATATTTTGCGCGTAATGATAATGCCTAACAGCACGGACATTAACGCGACAATGAGACAAGTAACAGGCGGCAGCAGACCTGATTACTACGAAAATGCAAAAATTGTAAACAAACACGGCGGTTATGTTATGGCAAGTCCGTGGAGCCCTCCGAAAGAATGGAAAAGCAATAATTCAACTCACGGCGCCGGAAGACTTTTGCCGAATTTTTATAAGGATTACGCAAACTATCTCAGAGCTTTCGCGCAGAATATGTACGATAACGGCGCGCCGATTTACGCAATTTCCATACAGAACGAACCTAATTTCGAGGCAAACTACGACGGCTGTTTGTGGAGCCCCATTGAAATGAGAGATTTTTTCATTCAGACAGGACGTTTTACAGAAGGCGTTAAAGGATTTGGGAAAGGTCATGAACTGCCTTCTGTTATGATTATGACAGCCAGTTCCGCGAATAATCCCAATATTCACGACGCCGTGATGAATGACGCGCGCTCAAGAGCGGTAATAGATATTGTCGCGCGCCACACCTACGGCGACAGGTTGAACCGTTATGCGAAAGCCCTTGATCATCCTGATGATCCAAAAGAAGTCTGGATGGCGGAACACAATATAAACAGCGGAGAGGGCAGATACCATTTGGATTCCACATGGGACTTTGTATGGAAATTAATGAACGATATTGATTTAAGCATCAGGTTAAACGACGAAAGCGCGTTTGTCTGGTGGGCGGCAAAAAGATTTTATAGCTATATCGGCGACGGACAGCACGGCACTGCCGACGGCGCCATTCTTCCGCGGGGATACGGAGTATCGCATTACGCGAAGTTCGCGAAGGAAATGCACCGCGTAAAAGTTACGGGCGAAGGAAAAACGGCAGACGGTTTTAATCTTACAACAAGATATTTTAACAACCATTCAGACTCGGTAGACGGCGTTACAGCCAAAGCCACAGCGTTCGTGTCGCCCGACGGCAATACAATCAGCATCGTGCTTTATACTCCGACCTATACAACAGGCGAAGACGGAGTAGATATGGGAACAGTCAAGATTCAGCTTCCCGAAGATTTTATAATACGCGAAGCCGCGGCAATGCGCTCTAAAAAAAATAGTTACGCGAAATGGGAGAATGTAAGAATAGGCGAAGACAGAAATTCGGCGTTTGTAAAATTGCCGGAAAGTAATATTTTATCAGTGAGGTTTAAAAAATGATTAAAAAATTGAGTTTATTGGTTTTTACGGTCGTTTTAGTTTTCTCCGGATGCGAAGAAGGCAAATTTGATAATTCCGCATATGACTCTGATGACGGCATTGTAGACAATACAATTAATAATCAGTCTTTTTCATCAAACATTATAGGAACCGCGAATAATTACGGTTATGAATTCTGGGCGGCAGACGGCGCGACCGGCACCATGACAATCGGAAACGGCGGAACATTCAGAGGCACATGGAACGCGGTCGGACAAGGTAAAAATATACTAATGCGCAGGGGCATAAAATTTTCATCAGGTTTAAAACACGGAGATGTCGGCAATATAACAGTTAAGTATATAGCTGAGTGGAGTTCTCAGGGCAGCGGAGTCGACTATCTCGGCGTTTACGGCTGGTTCAGAGGTCCGCTTGTGGAATGGTATATTATTGACGACTGGGGAGCTTATAATAAGCCGCCGGGAAGCTGGGAAGCAGGAAGGACGCAAAAGGGAACGATAAATGTAGACGGCGACACATACACCATTTGGAGCTCAACAGCTAATTCATATAACATTGACGGCACAGGGCCGTTTACAAAATATTGGAGCGTCCGCACAACAAGGCGTTCAACAGGCGGAACAATTTCTGTTTCCGAGCATTTTAAGAAATGGGAAAGTCTTGGAATGACATGCGGAAACATTTACGAAGCGGCTTTATTAGTCGAAGGATATAATAGCTCAGGCTCCGCGAAAATAACAAAGAATTCGTTTATAATAACGCAGTAAAAATTACAGCTCTCCGAAACCAGCGATAGTGTCACGAAGGAAATACGCGCTGTCTTTCGGAGTGCGTTTCAATGTTTTAAAATCGACATGAATAATGCCGAAGCGTTTCGTGTAACCGAATGACCATTCAAAATTATCCAAAAGCGACCAGACATAATAACCTTTTAAGGGCACTCCCTTTTTTATCACGTCAGCGCAGACTGCCAAATGCTGATGAAGATATTTAATGCGTTCCTTATCGTGAATTCTTCCGTCCGCGGATACCGTGTATTCATATGCGCAGCCGTTTTCGGTTATGTAAATCGGTATCTGCGCTTTGCCGAACGCGCCTTTGGAAATTTCCGTTATCCAAAGAAGCTGCCTGTCAAGACCGCCGGGTGTTATAGGCCATCCCATTCCAGTTGTGTCATGCCAGAACGGTTTCATCGTATATTTGAAAACAGCCGATTCATCGGCGGCGGCGGGAGATTCAGAATAAAAATTTACACCGATAAATTCAATTGGCTGCGCAATTAATTCCAAATCACCGTCCTTAACGGGTATTTTTGCGCCCGATGCTTTTACAAGTTCGGGATAACCTTTGCCGAGGCACGGGAACATAAAAATCTCTGTGTGAAACGCTCTTGCCAAATCAGCCGCTTTTTTATCCTCTTCTTTTTTTGTTGCGGGACGCGGCGTGGTTGGATTCCATGTAATCCCTATCGGCGCCTTTAACCCCGTTTTACGGTACTCCCTTACCGCAGTACCGTGCGCCATATTCACATGATGAGCCGCGGCCAGCGCTTTATCCAGGTCACGGTGTCCGGGCGCATGCACTCCGTACAGATAACCAAGATACGCAATGCACACAGGCTCATTTATGGTTATCCACATATCAACCAAGTCACCCAGTTCTCTGTAACAGACTTTAACGTATTCTTCAAACGCTTCAACAACTGATCTGTTTGTCCAGCCGCCTTCGTCTTCCAGCGGCTGAGGCAGATCCCAGTGGTAAAGAGTCGCGCAGGTATGTATGCCGTTCTTGTGAAGCTCCTCGCACAGCCTGCGGTAATAGGCGATACCTTCGGGATTTACTTTTCCTCTGCCTTTTGGAATGATTCTCGGCCATGCAATGGAAAAACGGTAACTTTTAAAACCTAGTTCAGTCATTAACGCGATATCCTCAGGATAACGATGATATTGATCACAGGCGATATTCCCGTTTTCACCCGCGTAAACGGCAGTTGGTTTACGGGAAAAAGTGTCCCAAATACATTCGCCCCGGCCGTCTTCGTATGCCGCGCCTTCAACCTGATAACTGGCGGTAGCGGTTCCCCAGAGAAAATCCGCGGGAAAACTGAGTTTTTCCATATATAGCCTCCTGCTATAATACAGCATAATTATGGAAACTTGACAAGATAACCAATCGTATATACTATGAATGGACAGGAAAGTTCATGCCAAATAAAATAAGATTATTAAAAGACTCAAGACAGGATGTTATCGCTTATTTCAAGCGTTCCTGGATGCTTTATTTGATGTTAGCGCTTCCAATTGCTTTTTTCGTAATTTTCCGCTACATCCCGATGGCAAATATCGTAATTGCCTTCAAGAATTACAACTTGATCGGCGGTCCGTGGATCACAAATGAGGCGCTTGTAGCAAAAGGTATCCTTCTTGACTACTGCAACGGCTCACCTCATGAGCCGAACTGCGGTCATTGGGTAGGTCTTGACTGGTTTATGAAAGCGTTCGGAGACGGCGCTTTCTGGCGCGCGGTACGAAATACACTGGTGCTCAATATGCTGGACTTAGTCGTAGGTTTTCCGGCTCCTATCATCCTTGCTCTTATTTTAAATGAATTAATTTTTCAAAAATTCAAGAAAGTTACTCAAACAATAATATATTTACCGCACTTTTTATCCTGGATCATCGTATCAAGCATGGCGACAAGGCTTTTAGCGCCGACAAACGGCGTTATAAACGTCTTCCTTGTGGAAACATTCAGCAGAATGTGCGAAGTTCACCAAAGTATGGGGTTGGCTAACGTCACCAATTGCCCGGATTGTCATGTTGTCCAGCCTATTAACTTTTTAATGAATAACGCTAACTGGATCGGTACTTATATCACCTTCGGTGTATGGAAAGAAATGGGCTGGGGAACCATCATCTACCTTGCGGCAATAACAGGTATCAATCCTGAACTGTACGAAGCCGCGGAAGTAGACGGAGCCGGCCGCTGGCGCAAACTGTGGCACATCACATTGCCTGGAATCAGGCCGACTATCGTAGTTTTATTAATAATGAATATCGGACGTATTTTGGGAATCGAATTTGACCGCCCATTTACTATGATGAACCGCGTTGTCATGGAAGTCGCGGACGTAATATCAACGTTGGTTTACCGCGTAGGTATTCTAAATTGGCAGTATTCATATACTGCCGCTGTCGGCTTGTTCCAGTCAATTATTTGCGTTGTGTTCCTAATCGGCGCGAATACGCTTGCAAAGCGGTTCGGCGAACGCGGAATATGGTAGGTGGATGATATGCCAAAAAGAAGAAAAGAAGCCAGCGTCGGCGATTTAATAGTTTTTACAATTTGTGTATTGGTAATATTGGTATGTATAATGCCGATGGTAAACCTTCTGGCTCAGTCACTGAGCAGTTCAGACGCGGTAATCAACGGAAGGGTTTCGTTCCTGCCTGTTATTAACAAAGGCATGGAAACGATCGGCAGAGACTCGGATAGTTACAGCGGAGACAGCGCGGGTTACGGCAGCGAAAGCGGTGATTATGACTACTACGCTGATACCGGCGGCGATTATGACTATTATGCCGACACCGGCAGCGATTACGACTATTACGCCGATACCGGCGATGAATACGATTATTATGCCGATACGAGCGGCGATTACGACTATTACGCTGATACTGGCGATGACTATGCATACAGCGGAGATCATGGCAGCAATTACGGCAGCGATTATGCCTCATGGTACAGTAACGAAGATTCCGGAAGACTTACTTATAAATTCGGAATAACTATGGAATCATACAGGTATGTATTTATGGATCCGGCGTTCACGCGTTCAATGTGGTGGACGGCAATCCTCACCGTTATTTGCACTTTAGTCTCTCTTACAATGACAGTGTTATGCGCATATCCGCTTGTTTTTGACTGGCTTAAAGGCAAAACATTAATTAACACATTGATCATTTTTACAATGTATTTCAGCGCGGGAACAATTCCGAATTATATATTGATGAAATCTCTTGGGCTTCTCAATAACCCGTTAGTCCTCATTATTCCAAACTGTCTGTCGGTATTTTATATGATTATCCTTCGTTCGTTCTTCTACGGAATTCCTGAAAGTCTGAGAGAATCCGCGGAAATAGACGGAGCAAACCCATTTACAATTTTGATTAAAATATACCTTCCGTTATCGCTTCCTGTTCTTGCGACTCTCGCCCTGTTCTACGCTGTCGGCAGGTGGAATGGTTTTTCCGACGCTCTTATATACATAAGCAACGCATTTCAGCAATGGTTCCCCGTTCAGCTAAAACTCTGGACTCTTATCCAAAACCAGACATCTATCGACGTAACTACAGTGGAAATGGTAGCGGGCAGTGTGCCGCGCGCCTCCGACGCAATGAAAGCCGCGGCGATTATGTTTGCCACAGTACCCATCCTGGTAATTTATCCATGGCTCCAACGTTACTTTATTACCGGTGTAACCATCGGAGCTGTAAAAGGTTAATCTTTTATCGGATTATCGCCTGTAATTCGCGGGTTCCGCCCGTAAATTACAGGCATTAATCATAAATTTCATTTTTATGGAGGAGAAACTATGAAAAGAATCGTATTAGCTTTAGTCGTTCTCATGATGGCATCGACATTGCTATTTGCGCAAGCGAGAGGCAGACAGCCTGCGGCTCCCGCAGCGCCGGCGCTACCCGCTACCGGAAAACTTACGGTAGAAGTTTTTGATCGCGGCTCGGACGGCGGAAGAACTCGCGCTCACGATAATGAATGGACAAAATGGATTAAGGAGAAAGTAAAAAAAGACCTTAATATTGACATTACATTCGTTCCTGTCGGCCGCTGGTCGGAAGAAACAGATATTACAAACCTTATGGCGTCAGGAAGCGCGCCGGATCTTTGTTATACCTATAACCTTGGCATGATTAACTCATTCAGGGATCAGGGCGGTATTATGGATTTAGCGCCCTATGTCGGCACATACCTGCCGGATCTTAAAAAATTACTCGGCGCGGATCCGTCATTCCCTGGAAAAGATTTAGTCGTCCGTGACGTCGATCCAAGAACCGGAAGAATTTATTCTATACCGAGTTACCGTGTAGCAATTGCGCAAAGAAATATTTTTATCCGCAAAGACTGGCTGGATAAACTTAAACTGCCGGTTCCGCAGAATTTTAATCAGCTGTACGGAGCGCTCAGAGCATTCCGCGATCAGGATCCGGGCGGCGTAGGCAAAAACAGAGTTGTGCCTTTCGGCGTAAACAATGACGTACGCTGGGGACTCTCAGACCTCATCCATAATTTTATGGATCCGAAAATGAGCGACAGAGATCGCTGGGTAAATAATATCGCGGATCGTAATATATACATGGCCGGTTACAAGAGAGGCGTTCAGGAAATGAACAAATGGTACAACGAAGGGCTTATCTTCAAAGATTTTCCGCTTATGACTACAGCCGACGCTTTTTATAACCAGATTAAGAGCGGCGTTGTCGGCGCCATCTGCCAGAACTGGGACTTCCCTTACAGAACAGACATGAATATTCTCGAAGACCTTCGCAAGAATGTTCCCGGCGCGGACTTTGTTCCCATCAATGTAACGCTTAATAAAGACGTAATGGATAAACCCGGACTTCGTATCTTTATTCCTTCCTTCTCACCGAATAAAGACGCTGCGTTAAAATATCTCAACTGGCTTGCGAAACCGGAAAATTATAAATTCCTCCAGATTGGAAACGAAGGCGTAAACCACAGAATGGTAAATGGCATTCCTCAGACTCTTTCAACTCCTCCGCAGCACCCCTGGTTCATGAATTCTCCGAATAACATCGACCTTACAATACCGATGAACGGCGTTGAATTAGGAAGTGATGAATTGAACGGAAGAGTTCTTGGATTAAGCTACGGCAATGTACCGCCGGAAGTAATCGCGAATGCCTATGTAGTATCAATTCGCAACGCCCGCGGACCGGCAGTATGGCAGGCTACAACAAGGGTAAATCAATATCACGGCGATCTTCGTGAAAGAGCCGACGATTTACTGGCTCTTTCAATAACCGCGAAAACCGCAGATTTCAACCGCATTTGGGACAATGGTATGAAAGACTGGCTAAGATCAGGCGGACAGGAAGTATTGAACGAAAGATCAACGCTGTACCCGAAAAAATAGTTTCTGTAAGAAGACAAAAAAAAGCCTGACTCGCGTCAGGCTTTTTTTATTAGCTCGCAATCATTATTCTGATTTGAAGTTTCCGTTGTGGAAAACAAGTTTTGTAAGCTGAGCAAATGCTACAGGTGAACCTGCGTTGTTCTGAAGAAGAACTGCGCGCGGAACCTGTGAGAAAGTACATCTGACTCCTCTGTCTTTGTGGATCATTCCGGAGAAACCGCCTACGTTAAATTCTTTAACAGGTGTATTCGCGCCGGGTCCCATTGAAGGTCCTCTGATGTCGCCGGACGGATCATAAATCATAGTTACCATTACCATTGAGTCAGACGGCGCAATTTCGGTTCCGTCCGCGCTGAAATATTTGGCATCGATGGTTACTCTGGTATAACCGGACATATCAGACGGCATTGAAGTCGCAGGCAGATCGATTAACAGGTCGTCCCAGCCTTTTGTGAATGCGCTTGCATTTTTGGTTAAGGCTAATGTTGAAAGATCAACGATAAAGGGCGCCGCTCCGCCGCCGGCTGCTGCTGCTCCGCCGCCGCCACCGCCGCTGCCGCATCCAGCAAGGGCAATGATTGCGATAATCGCTAAAATCATTCCTAATTTCTTCATAAAGATTCTCCTCCAATCATGAATTTAAATACCGGAAAAATACATTCCGTTGCACAAGTATACATCGGCTATTCATAATGTGTCAAGAAGAAAATACCATCCATACTATTAAAACACCTGTTCTAAAACGTAAAAAACGCTTTTATCAGTGCCGAAAATCNCCCTTTTTCCGGAAATTACAGGAGCCGATAAAATTGACCCCTCGGTTTCCATCTGCCAGAGGATTTTACCGTCTCTCGCGGAAATACATACAAGCTGAGGAGGCGCGTATTCATCTCCAAGCAGTCCAAAATAAACCCTGCCGGAAGCCAATGTCGGAGCGGAACTTACAGGAGTGTCAAAAACCTGTTCCCAGCGAAGACGGCCTGTTTGCGCGTTGAACGCGCGGGCAGTGCAATCACCGCCTGTAAAAATGACCAAATCTTTCCATACAGTGGGAGACATAAAATCAAGAATATCCACGTTTCTGATAAAATATTCCCAAATGTTATAATCATTCCCGCGTTTGAAAACTCCATCCCTGTATTCGCGCCAGACCACCTCTCCTGTGCGTCGATCATAAGCATGGTAACCTAAGTACATCCCGTTAAAAACATCGGCTGTGCCGAAGTATATAAGGTCTCCTTTAACCGCGGAAAAAGAATACCAGATAGCGTCAATTTCTTTGTAATTGTAAAACCACAGGAATTCTCTTTTCTTTATATCGTAAGGTCCGACCATCTCAACTCTCGGGCCGAAGGCATTATAAATCACATCATCCGCCACAAGGAAAGTTACGTTATACCATCCCGGATTGTTAATGCTGAACTGTTCCTCTCCGTCCGGCGACAGAAAATAAATCGCGTCCGCGTCTCCGACAAAAATTATATAATCGCCGTAACGCTGTACTTGCGAATTTATCTGGCTGTCCGTTTGAAAATACCAAATCTCCTGTCCTGTTTCCCGCGACAGAGCGTAAAGTTTCCCGTCCTTGCTGCCAAAATAAACCTGATTTTTATCCGCATATGGAATTGAGTTGATCTCCGCTCCGCTCTTGAAAACCCATCTCATGTAACCGCTTTCAACATCCAGCGCGTAAAAATTGCCGTCGTCGGAGCCGAAATAAATAGTGTCCCCGATTACTACAGGCGGATTAAGCGAGCGGATTTTTTCGTTACCTGACTGTAAATTGATTTTCCACCTTATGCCGAGGGGAGGAAGGATTCTGGATGAACTGACGCCTCTTCCGTCTTCGCCGCGGAACTGAACCCAGTCGGTGTTACGTGAACAGGCAGTTGTTATTAAAGAGATTATTACAACAGTCAGAAATGCACGCCTGAAGATTTTCATAAATATGCCAGTCCTCTTAAGCTGAACAGGCGTTTGATTGTGTGGTGCATGCCTTGTTTGCGTGTTGTGTTCAATATGCTTTCATAGCTTTGTTTTAATTGCGCGTAACTGGTGTTGAATTCGTCTTGCGTTGGGAATTCGCGCCAGCGTAGCTCGGAATATATTTCCGCGAAATCTTTGAAATAGTTCTGGGTGTTATTTATTCCGAATAATTCCGAATACTCATGCGCGGTCTTGGATGCCGGCTTAATCGGGTTGCCGTCGGCGGCTAGTTTTGCCAGAAGCAGAAGATATAAACTGCGCGCTGCGGCGCGGCTTGGGTGTTTTACGTTCAGGTATAAAATTAATTCGCGTGTGTAGCGCAGAGCGTAGGCGGCGATTATTGCTGTAATTAAAAGCGTTAAAAGCGCTTTACCTGCGGCTCGCCAGGGGAATTTACGCACCTGCGAGAAGGTGCGGTTTTCATCGAGGATGGGAATAACTACATCCCAATTGTTGAAGTCGCCCATGCCTTCGGGAGCTATTGAAAAAGCAGTGGCTTCGAAATCAAGCCAGCCGTAATCGGGCAGGTAGAATTGTGTCCATGAATGGGAATGAAGGTTTGTTACCATGAACAGATTATCAAACGGGAACTGCTGCAGGAAAGGGATTTTGCTTCGCAAAGCGGCAATGCCGCGAAGATGAGCGGGAGTTTGTAAACCTTCCGAAGCAAGGTATCCTGTTACAACGCGCGAAGGTATTCCGGCGAGCCTGCCTAAAAGAGCGAATGAATTGGAAAACTCGACACAGTCTCCTTCTTTGTATTCTAAAAGAAAATCTTTTAACGCGTCGATTGAATGATCGTCATATTTGTTTAAATTGTATTGATACTGCGAAAAATTTGTAAGTATTGCTAATATATTTTCCATGTAAACGCGCGAACTCACATCAGGCAAATCATTGCCGTTGATAAATATTTCCTGCAGATAGCTGTCTTCGCCGATTATTTCATCGCGGTTATTTTTCCATCTTTCTATCGCGTTCTTCAAAAGCGTTTCAAATATCTTTTTATCATCTTCTTCTAAATTAATTTCCAAATAATGCGAAAGAGATTTTTTTTCGCTGTCATTCAGCAGGCGCATCGGCGTACGAACAAGCATGAGCGGATCCCCTGAATGAGTATTTGACACAACCTGATGAATATAACGAAGAGGTCCCGTCTCTTCGCTCAATATCGTAGGATCGATTACAACAGGCCGGTACGGCAGATATTTTTGGCGCAAAGTTGAAAGAGATAAAATCTCGTTTCGTTCCCTTTCAATATCATTTTCATTTTCATTATTAAACCATGTAACAAAGAATCTTTGGTTTGCCAAATCATTTAAAGATTCTTCGCGGCTTACTTGAAAACCTTTAACCGGATCAAGCTGACCGTTGAAAATATTACCCATGTAAACGGGCTCGTTCTGTGAGATGACAATTTTTATCATATACTGGCGGGCTTCTCCCGAGTTTCCTCTTCCGCCGGGCCAATTGTGTTCGGAAATACCGCGTAATTCGCCGCGTCCCCCTTCGCCGTCGCGCGGAAGAGTTCTGCGTCCTCCGCTTCTTTTTGGAATGCCTTTGTCGGAATCTGAAGGTTTTATTTTTTCGGGGATTCGTTCGCTGATAAGATTTTCGATTACGGAGTTTCTGATAAAATCAGGAGGTAAAAATGCGAGAATCAAAATCATCGCTATAAGCGCGAAAAGCGAAAGAAGCAGACTTTCTTTCCACACACCGGCGCGGCTTTTTGTATAAATGCACAGATAAATAACTAGATTGTAAACAATAAAAACAACAGCTGTCCAAACCAGTATAAATTGAGTAAGAGCGATACTTTTACCAGCGATTTCCTCGCCGGATCTTGAAAGTGAAAGAAGGCGCAGACATACCCATGTTAAAATAAACGGTTCAAGAGGAGCGATTTTTAGCCACCATACATACAATTTTGAATGAAAAAAGGTAATAAATGCTCCGATTGGAATGAGGAAGAAGCAGACAATTATTCCAATACGATCGAAAGAAACAGAAATACCGGGATGTATGAATATCAATATCATTACGCTGAAATAGAGAACAAGGCGGACAGTAAATAAAAGAACAGATTGTCTTTTCATAATTTTATCTCCGCGTAAAACATTTCCGCCTTGTTTGCGCCGACAGATAACGGATTCAATTTTCCGTACGGCCGCTGACCATGCAGATGATCGTACTGGCCGCGTCCAAGCCAGCCTGAGGAAGGAATACATCCTCTTGAAGTAAAATCTCTTATGCGAAGAGTTTCGATTTCCGCGTTAAATTTTTTATCTGAAGGCTGAATCAGGAAGATCGTTACAGGACGCTGATTATTGGAAAGAAGAAATCTGTTTAAACCAAAATCGCAGGCTGTAGAAAAAATATATATATTGTCTTTACCTGTCTGCTTATCCGCTTCATTCTGCGGAGGCATAAATGATAAAACCGCTAGCTCTTCCAAAAAAGCGTCCAAATCCTTATCGTCTTCAATTTCCCAGTCGCCGCTTGGAGAATGAATATCAAAAACAAACGAAGAGTTCTGCTCCATAAGGCTTCGTAAAAAATATGTAAGACGCGCTTTTGCTCTATCAAGAAGCCACAGCGCTTCCAATGATGGTTCGCCTTCTTTAGTTTTAACGTCAGATTTGCTGATATTTATAATGGTGCCAATGGATGTGTAATTTCTAAAATGCACTTCCAGGCGGTTTATCTTCTCCTGATTATCAGTCGAAATGCGCGTAATGAGCTCGTCCAATTTATCTGAACTTTTCCAGTTAATGTCGCGTAAACGATCTCCGGGAGCGTATTCCCTCATGTAATACCGTTCAACATCGGCGGAAGGTTTATTACGCCTGTCCTCCGCTCCTGTCTGCGCGTTAATGTGAGTCTTTTTTCCGAAGCACGGAGAACATCTTACATTCACCGCTCTGTGCTGAGCCTGCCCGCAGCGGAATGAAAAAAAGCCGAAAATATCGCGAAGGCGGCAATATCCTTGTGCGCGCAAAATTCCTGACATGGGGAAATTAAGCGGCATTTGCGCCTGAGTTTTTCCGCGCGGAACGGAAGTTTCGGCTGACACATAACAGCTTTGTTTTGAACCGCATGGAAAAAATCTGCCTTTGATGATGTAGTGAAGGCGAAAAAAAAGAGGCACAGAAACATCAAGGCCTGTTATCAAAGTTTCATCTTCCGCGTTTGCGAGGTTTCCAATCTGCGCTGTCATTGGAAAAGGAGGTTTCCAAGCTGGTTCCATTGTTATTGATTTCCGCGATTTCCAAAAACCTATTATGCCGGTAAGAAGCAAAAAAAGCAGCGCAGCGCAGGATAAAACAATTTCGTAATAGTTACGGTTAAAAAGAGAACGGATTAAAACGATCAAAGTAATGATAAAAAACGCCGCGCCTACAGGCGTAAAGAAAAAATTATCACTGACCAGCCGCCTGAAAGCAGTGGGATTCGGCATACGGTTCTCTGCGAAAGCCGGCGCCATCAGCGCTCCCGTTTTGCCGGTTCAACAGGCACGGATTTTAAAATACTTTTAAGCGGCGCCTCGGGCGGTATGGAAGGATCGCGTGTAATAATTCTGTGAGCCATTGCGTGTATAAAAATCTCTTTAATAATATCGACGCTGACATAGTCCATGCCTCTGCACAAAGCCAGAGAACGCGCGAGCCGCGAAATGCGCACGCCGGCGCGGGGACTCGCGGGAGTTTCAATATCGGGATGAGTCCTTGTAGCGCGGACGCAGTTTACAATGTATGAAACAACATCGGGATGCATCTGCACGCCGTCTACCATTTTTTTCCAGCGGATCAAATCGGCGCTGTCTATAACGCTTTTAAAACTGTCCCACGCGTCGATCTTTCCGTGCTTGTTAATAATCGCTGTTTCGTCTTCTTCGGAAGGGTAACCAAGCGAAAGACGGATCATAAAACGGTCAAGCTGAGGACTTGGAAGCGGAAAAAGATGAACGCCTTTCAGGTTCATCGTAGCAATAATAAAAAACGGATCTGCCAAGCGGTACAATTTACCTTCGATAGTAACGCTCTGCTCTTCCATCACCTGGAAAAAACTCCCCTGGGTTTTTGGAGTCAGCAGATTAATTTCGTCACATAACACAAAGTGCGCGAACACGGGTCCTTTGTTAAAAAGCATTTTCCCCGTCTGGCTTATAAAACGGTTAAAGCCAAGAATGTCCTGCGGAAGCAAGTCTACCGTGCATTGGATACGGCTGAACCCTTCCATAGCGACCTTCTCAGTGCCGCCGCCCGCTTTTGAAGCGCTCGCCGCCGCTTGATCCTCAGCCCGCCAGCGGATGGACTGAGCCAAAGCCCTCGCGAGGGAGGTCTTCCCCACCCCGTGAGAATCGGCAAGAATAACATGCCCGCCCGCTATCTGAGCGGCAATAATATATTCCAGTTTTTTAGCGTCCACAGAAATCAAGTTTCTAATGTTGTTTATTAATAATTCTATCGATTCTTTTATGCTTGCTGCCATAATTAAGCATATCATATTTAATGGTGTCAGTCACCTACGCTAGGTATAGCGTGTTATAAATTTTTACCTACGCTATGAGTAGCGTACGATGCCGGCATCGTACGATGCTAGGCATCGTAGGTGACTGACACCGCCATATATGCTATACTGGGCTATGAAGCTTATAACCATTTTACTGACCATGACCGGCGGTTTATGCATGTTCCTCTTCGGCATGAAGGTGATGAGCGACGGCTTGCAGAAAAGCGCCGGCGAAAGAATGCGTAAAGCGCTTAATTTTATGACAAGCAACCGTTTTGTCGGGGTGCTTACCGGTTTTCTGGTTACAGCCGTCGTTCAGTCCTCTTCGGCAGTCTCCGTGATGGTTGTCTCATTTGTAAATGTCGGACTTCTTTCTCTTACACAATCCATCGGTGTGCTTTTCGGAGCAAATATCGGGACTACGCTTACCGCGTGGATTGTATCGCTTATCGGATTTAAAATCAGTATTGATGCTCTCGCGGTTCCGGCAATAGGCATCGGTTTTATATTAAAATCAATCAACTGGAAACATCAAAGTATTGGCGAATTTTTATTCGGATTTGGTTTTCTATTCTTAGGACTTTTTTATCTTTCAGAAGGAATCGGCACAATCGAATTTAACGCTAAAGCGATAGAAGCGTTTAAGAACATGGGTTTTATCGCGGTGCTAATCGCCTTCGGCACAAGTTTTGTAATGACCCTCATTATCAATTCATCCACTGCCGCGGTTGCAATGATCATTGTAATGGCAGGCGGTAACATAATAACTTATGAAATGGCAGCCGGTATGATCCTAGGCGCGAACGTCGGCACCACAACAGACGGCATATTGGCTTCTATCGGCGGAACAGCCGACGCGAAACGCTCCGCATGGAGTCATGTGCTTTTCAATGTGATATTGGCTTGCTGGGCAATTCCATTGTTAATGCCTGTGCTAAAACTTGTCGATGTAGTAGTTCCCGGAGATCCGCTTGCGATGGTATATGACGCGAGCGGAAAATCGATTGTAAATGTCGCGATTGGTTTTCATCTCGCGATGCTCCATACAACATTTAAGGTGTTAAATACAATTTTATTTTTACCTTTTGTAAAACAATACGCAAGATTTTTAACATTTATTGTCCGCGAAAAAGTGAGCAAGAAAGACGGAAAATACAGATTTACATATCTTTCCGCCGGTACGATGGAAGCGCCTCAGCTTAATATCGTGCGCGTTGAAAAAGAAATCAGCGATATGGCAAAAATTGTTTCGGTTATGTATTCCAGTTTCTGTTCGGTATTGCGAAACCTGAGCGAAGACGAAACCAAAAACAAAGAAAGCACAGAAGCTCTCTCTGCGGAATTACAGCAAAAAGAAAGTTATATCGATGAAATGCGCGAGGTGCTCAGCAACATTTTAATTGAATGTTCACGCGAAAGACTAAATTATAAAACCGAAACGCGCGTTTCGTATTTGCTGCAAGTCATTATCGCGCTTGAATCAATGAGCGATGAATGTTACAGCATCAGCAGACTCCTTGAAAAAAGCGTAATCAAAGGCAGCGGTTTTAAAACAAAAGAAATGGGCGAACTCATTCCCTATGTAGGACAAGTCGAAGAATTCCTGGAACTGCTTGAGCAGCAGCTTAGCCGCAACCCCTCCATCGAGCTTAAAAAACGCGCCGCAGAGCTTGAAGAAAACATTGACAACAGCCAAAAGAAACTGCAAAAACTCGGGCGCAAACGCATTCAAGCCGGGAAAAATGTTAAGGCAGAACTTTTGTTCATCGAACTTGTCAGGCGGATTGAAAGGCTTGGCGACTACTGTTTTGAGATTTCAGGGCCGGATAGACAAGTATAGCGGTTTTTTTGTATAATAAAAATATATTCAGAAAAACGAGGTTATACATTTTTTAAAGTTAAAAAAATAATAAAATAATGAACAGAATCAAAAACACCTATGGCTTATTGTCAATATTATCTTTTATCTTCGGCATTGTTATTTACATAACATTCAGAGACTTGAAAGATATCCTTCTTTTTTCTTGGATACCAAAACCCGGTTTTTTAGAAACTATACTGGTTCCGCTGAAACCATCGATCTTTGCGAATATTTTAAGATTCAATATACCTGATATGCTGTGGTTTTTATCAGCAATCTTGTTCTTAAGATTCTTCTGGTTTTTTAAAATTAAGGAACAAATAATATATATTTCAATTTTTTATGCCATTGGATTTATTTTTGAAATAACCCAAAATTTTGACAAAGTGCCCGGCACATTTGATTGGCTGGATTTATTTTTTTTAGGTATAGGCGCTTTCGTTGAAAGCTTACTATATAATAATTTTATTTTAAGGAGATTTTTATGAAGAAAAAATGCATACTGCACATTATTGCAGTAACAACCCTTGCTGCTTTTATCATTTTAGGTTTGGCAAGCACTACTACTAAAGCGACGGATGCTGATTATACGGTGCCTATTATCGGTATAGTAAATAACGCAAATATTGCTGTAAAGGATTATACCCCTGTAGAAATCGTTTTTGTATCTTCAAAAGAAATCGTTGACAGCAATGGAAATCATACAGGTTCAAAAATAACCTATGAAATGTTTATGCGTGAAGCTGTAAAGTTACAGGCTCATGATGTAGTAAATATTAAAGTTGATGTTAATCGAAAAACAGAAACAAAAAAGATAAACGGTAAAGACGTAGTTGTAAACACATACACATACAAAGGAATGGGTTTAGCAATAAGATACACTAACGCAATTACAGTTGATATTAATAACAATACTACTGATTTTTCCGAACCGCCATCGGAACCGGCGGCTGGTAAATTAAAAGGCGTAATAAAGAAATAATTAATTACCAAATACTTTAACCAATTACCTGCCGGGATCAGCAGACGCTGCGGCGTATTTCACTTTCTTGGCGGGTAGTTTTTTAGGTTTTTGCAAATACTGGAAAATATTACAACAGTATTTTATTAAACTCCAAAACTGCGCAGTAACTCGCGCGGTTTGCTGCCCTGAGCGGGGCCTACAACGCCGTTGTGTTCCATCTCGTCTATGATTCTTGCGGCGCGGTTAAAGCCTATTTTCAGTCTGCGTTGAATATAGCTTGCGCTTGCCTTTCCCTGCTGCATAATAATTTCAAGCGCCTTTTCGTACAATGGATCGCCGCCGTCGGAAAATAGCGACGCGCCTGTGTCATCCTCTTCTTCCTCAAAGAAAATCTCATCATCAATGTATTCAGGCTCTCCGAATGTTTTTACGTGCTCAACTACCGCTTCAACCTCTTCTTCGGAGATAAACGCGCCCTGCATTCTTATTGGGAACGGATCGACAACGCCTGAATAAAGCATATCGCCTTTTCCTAAAAGTTTTTCCGCGCCTACCATGTCGATGATTATCCGGCTATCGGTTTTACTAGCTACCATGAACGCAATACGGCTTGGAATATTTGCCTTTATAAGTCCTGTAATAACATCAATCGAAGGGCGTTGGGTCGCCAATACAAGGTGGATACCGACAGCGCGGCTCATCGCGGCAAGCCTCGCCACGGTGGATTCAAGTTCCTTGCCTGTGGTGGTCATTAGATCCGCAAACTCGTCAATAACGACAACGATGTAAGGAAGATATTCCTGCGCGAGATTTTTCTCTTTAATGCGTTTATTAAAACTGCGGATATCGCGCACTCCCATGTTGTCAAGACAAGCGTAACGTCTTTCCATTTCGTAAATACAATACTGAAGAGCTTGAAACGCTTTTTTTGACTCTGTTATAACCGGAGTTAACAAATGCGGAATGTTATTATAGAGTTTTAATTCAACAATTTTTGGATCTATTAGCATGAGTCTGCATTCCGCCGGATGGAGCTGATACAGTATCGAAAGAATAATTGAGTTAACGCAAACTGATTTTCCCGAACCGGTCGCTCCGGCGATTAGTAAGTGAGGCATCTGAACAAGGTCTACAGTCTGCGCTTCTCCCGAAATGTCTTTACCCATAACAACAGGTATTTCCATTTTATCATCGGAACGATTTAACTCTCCTTCGATTATTTCCCTGAAAGAAACAATATTACGTTTTGCGTTCGGCACTTCGATGCCTACCGCGTGTTTCCCCGGAATCGGAGCGACAATGCGCACGGAAGACGCGGCAAGCCGCAAAGCGATGTTGTCCTGTAAGCCGACAATCTTAGAAAGTTTCACTCCGGGCGCAGGAAGAATCTCGAACATTGTGATTACGGGCCCCTTTCTGATGCCGGTTACTTCAGCTTGAATTTTAAACTCTTCCAGCGTTTCTTTTAACGCCATTGCGGCATCCCGCGTTGCCTGATCGATAACCCAATATTCGCCGTCCGGATATTCGTTTAAAATATCAACAGGAACTTTGTATTTTTTATATCTTGCGCTTCCAAGCTGAGAATTTTTTTTACGGACTTTTTCAGCATGAGCCACTGCGGCAATTTCCGCTTCTACCAAAGCGCGCGTTACAGCGTCAACATCTTCTGTTTCTTCTTCCTCAACTTCTTCAACTTCTTCGGCATCGTCATTTTCAGCCATATCGGCATCAACATCATCTTCGCTTTCTTCTTCGTTCAATTCTTCTTCGGACTCAACCTCACCAATTTCTTCGATTTCTTCTTCATCATCACCTAACATTTCCGCAGGCAAAGCGGCATCATCCTGTGTTTGCGAATCCTGTTGAACTTCATCATAACCTATAATCATTCCGTCAGGATGTCTTACTTTCCGCGGTTGTGTTAAATCCTCGGCATAAACACCGGCTGCGTTTTCAACTGCATTATTGGTTTGCTCATCGGTATAATCGGCGGGAGGAGGAAGCAGATTATCTCGGCGGATTATTTTCGCTTCTTTAAAGAAGAGTACATTTCTCAGTACCTGAAGGAGAATCACTTCAATAACAGTAATGGTAATTATAAAAAAACTAAACCAGGTTTTTCCTAAAAACCGCAAAAAGGCGATCTGCTCAGAACGAATATCAAAATCACGAATAAATGCAAAACCGATTGAAAGCGTTAAAAACGGAAAAATGAAACACCCAAGAATAAAAATCCTGTCGGGCCGCCATTTAGGGTCTGCCAAAATCACGCTTGCATAGAAAAAATACAGAGGAATTAAAAGCGAAAGTATCCCAAAAGAACGCGCAAAAAACCCGCCCGGAATTGACGGAAAGAAATCCAGCCCAAACATGGCGGATACAACGGATAAAGTAAGCCAAATACCGCAAAAACCCAAAAAAACAGCTAAAAATACGGCTATTGCGCGGAACTTAAAATATCTGTCTGTATTAAATTTATTTTTAAAATCGCTGAAAAACTGCAAGTATATACCTCGGGAGATAAACGGCGTTCTAATTCCGTTTATCGTATTAATATCTGCCGCTTTAACGGCAGATACTAGTATTATCGGTATACAGTTTTAGAAATGTATGCTTAAAGATTGACAGTTATTTTAAGCAATTGTAAATTATTAAGCATAATAAACATGGAAGAAGCAATTTTTAGCAATATAAAAACTCCGGAAAAACCGCCTAATTGCCTGAGATGCAGTCATTTCAGGATAACCTGGGATAAAATCTACCCGCGGGCTTGTGATTTATTCGGGATTAAATGCGCAAATTTGCCGGCGGCAGAAGTTTTTCGCGCTACCGGCGCCAACTGTCCGTCTTTTAGTTTGAAAAAAGGGATAAAATAGTTTTAAGAGAGATTGATCAATCTCCCATACAGGTACCGACAGCTCTGGCTGTTTCGATCATGTAGTGATCAAAGGGCACGTTTTTCACCTTGCCTTCCGGAACGCTCAGGTCGACAGAATCAATATCATTGCCGGCGAGGGCGACCATTCTGCCGTAGTTGCCTTTCGCAAGAAGTTCAACGGCGGCGGTGCCGAGACTGGTTGCAAGCACGCGGTCTGAAGCGCTTGGGATGCCGCCGCGCTGCATGTAGCCTAAAACCGTTGCGCGTGTTTCCATTTCGGTTTCTTCATTTATTTCGCGGGCAAGGCGGTAGGCGACAGACGGACCGTTTTCGTTACGGTATTTTTTTCTGTCCTTTTTATCCATCTCCGCTTCTTTAACAGACATCGCGCCTTCAGCAACGACAACAACTGAAAATGTTTTTCCGGAGTCGGCGCGTTTTTGCAAATGGCGTCCAATTACGCGAATGTCATATGGTATTTCGGGAATTAAAACAACATCACCGCCGCCCGCCACTCCGGCGTAGAGCGTAAGCCAGCCGGCTTTATGTCCCATCAGCTCTATTACAATTACGCGGCTGTGGCTCTCCGCTGTGGAATGAAGCCGGTCGATTGCGTCAGTCCCGATTGCCAGAGCAGAATGAAAACCAAATGTTCTGTCTGTGCCTACTATGTCATTATCAATTGTTTTCGGAAGCCCGACTACATTGAGTCCTTCGCGCGCAAGCTTGCATCCCGTTGTGTTGGTGCCGTTTCCCCCTATAACAACAAGACAGTCTAATTTTAATTTTGAGTATGTTTCCATAATCGCGGAAACCTTGTCGCTTGCAACTTCGTCTTTATCGATATGCGCGAATGGTTTTTCCCTGCTGGAACCGAGGATAGTTCCGCCGAGCGTAAGAATACCGGAGAAATCTTCGGGTTGAAGGATTTTTGTATCTTCGTAGATAAGACCGCGAAAGCCGTTGGCGATACCGATAATTTCCATACCGTATCGATCGTGCGCTGCCCGGCACACTCCGCGTATAGCGGCATTAAGCCCGGGACAATCTCCGCCTGCGGTTAAGATACCGAAGCGCTTCGTTACACTGCGAGTAACTGCCATATATACTTATAACAGGAAAAGGGCGTTTTTTCAAGAGGTATAATCATCATACCGACCCTGCCTTCTTCGCCTCATTCCAGTATCTGTCCATTAATTCAAGATTTTCTTTCTTCATTTCCTGACCTGTTTCTTTCATTTTCTCTTCAATATATTTAAAACGATCCATGAATTTGCTGTTTGTCCTGCGTAGAGCAATCGAAGGCTCAATTTTCAGGAAACGGCACAGATTAATTACAGAAAAAAGCAAGTCGCCGAGTTCTTCTTCAAGGCAGCTGCTGTCATTACCAATGACTTGCTGCACCTCTTCAAGTTCTTCTTTAATTTTATCAATTACGCCTTCTTTATCGGGCCAATCAAAACCAGCTTTTGCGGCTTTTTTCTGCAAGGCATACGCGCGTTCAGCCGGCGGAAGGCCGCCGCTTATTTCATCTAATAGCGAATCTTTTGGTTTTCTGCCTTCTTTTTCAATTTTTATTGCCGCCCAATTATCAAGAACCTCGGCGCTGTCTTTTACTTTTACATCGCCGAACACATGAGGATGGCGGCGGATTAACTTTTCATTTATTTTGCATAATGTGTCCGCGACTGAAAATTTGCCTTCCTGTTCATGCATATAACTTATCATTGTAGCAAGCAAGAATAAATCTCCAAGTTCTTCGGCAATATGCGCGCTGTCATTTTCATCGATTGCTTCCAGGCATTCGTATGTTTCTTCGATCAGCGCGCCTCTCAGCGTTGAAGGCGTTTGTTCCCTGTCCCACGGGCATCCTTGCGGAGCGCGCAATTTTACGACAGTGTCGTATAACGCATTGAATGCTTCATCAGGTTTCATTTTGATTCTGTCTCCGGATTTTCTGAAGTATCATTTTTAGCGGGGATTTGGATTTTTTTCTTCGACCATTCCTTTAGTAAAGTATCAGGCTCGCAGGAAAGTATCTGCGCTAAAAGATTCGCTCCCGCCTCTAGTGTTGGATTGAGAATTTCCTGTTCCGCTTTTGTAAAATCCGCAAGCACCCAGTCGATAATCCCCTCGCCGCTTCCGGCAGGACCGCCTTCGCCGGGAAGCCGAGAATCGGGCCGTCCAAGACCGATGCGCAATCGCCAGAAATCAGCGCTGCCGAAACAGTTTTTCATGGAACGAAGTCCGTTATGCCCGCCGAGGCCTCCTGAAAATTTTAAAGAAAGCGTTCCAAGCGGCAGCTCTAACTCGTCGTGAATGATAATAATTTCATCAATTTTAATTTTAAAAAACGCTGCGGCAGTTTGAACCGAATTTCCTGAAAGGTTCATATATGTTTCCGGCATTATAAAGTGGCAGCTCTCATGCAAAGTGTATAATCCGCTGTACTTTTTCTGCCAGAAAAGAGACGGGTAAAAAGGCAGCGCCGCGGCAAGCATTCGCCCTGCATTATGCCTGTTTTTAGCATATTCCAGCCCCGGATTACCAAGGAAAGCTGCAAGTTTAATCATTGAGAGAATTATATCTGAATACAACCAAAATTTTAAGCAACTGCAGATTAGAGTGTATCTTTTTGTATACACTTTCAAATATCTGTAGAAAAGTCAAATTATTACCGATAATTTGATATCAACTAGACATATTTAAAAAAAAAGAATATACTTGTATTTAAATGCAGCAAGCTCGCTTGCCTGCCTGCCTGTACTGGCAGGGTATATAATATAAAGGAGTTTTCAATGAAGAACTTATTAAAACTTATTGGAATTATCGCAATTATAGCAGTAGTTGGTTTTACAATGGCAGCGTGCGAAGAAGAAGCAGCTGAAGAAGAAATTGGAAAATTGACAATTACAGGTTTTAATTTCACAGATAATGGAAAATTTGTTCAGGCAAATGCAACAACCGCTGACGGCATTTATATTTTTGCGGTAGATAGTTTTGATGCAGACGGCAATGCAATATGCGGCGTAATTAAAAACAGAGTTGTTACTCTCTCAGTTTATGAGCACAAGGATGGAAGTTTCAATCCTTATACAGGAAGCGCCGCAAGCGTAGCTTTTGACGTGTATATTTTTGATACAGAACCTGAGGATCCTTTCAATGATCCTGCTGATGACACTCAGCAAATAACGATTACATTCAGAAAAGGTATTGGCCTTACAGGAATTACCCCGCCTCCGCCTCCGTGCGTTCATATTTGGAATTCTGATAAATCAGGAGTATGTACTGAATGCGGCGTTACACACAGCCCCCACGTTGATAGCGATTCTGATAATGAATGTGATATCTGCGAATTTGACATGACTTAGAAACCTGTCTATCAAATAGACAGCAGAAAGACACCATGTGTTAGCGCATGGTGTTTTTTTATGCTTAAATGATTATCACTTTTTATTAGCCAAAATAATTAATAACGCAATATCACTTTGCCTGACACCAGGTATCCGCGCCGCCTGCCCTACATTCAACGGTTTTACAGCGATCAATTTTTCCTTTGCCTCGGTTGAAAGGCCGTTTATAAACTTGTAATCCAAATTTGGATCAAGTTTGATGGCGTCCATTTTCGCGGCTTTTGCGGCAAAGCGAATTTCTTTTTCGATGTAACCAGCGTATTTTTTATCCAAAAGCGCTCTTTCGATTAATTCCCCGGGAAAGCGGGAAAATTCTTCATCATTCAAAATAACCGTATCCGCTGATACTTTACGCTGCGCGATAAGCTCTTTAATTTCGTCTAACATTTTAGATTTTTCTAAAAAATGTTCCCAGCGGCTGTCGTCTGCCAAACCGGCTTCGCGCCCTTTTGGAGTCAATCTTGTATCTGATGTATCATGGCGCAGCATAAGGCGGTGTTCGGCGCGGCTTGTGAACATGCGGTACGGCTCTTTTGTTCCAAGAGTTGTAAGATCATCTACAAGCACGCCGATGTACGCTTCCGCCCGTCCAAGTATCAGCGGCGGCTTATTCTGCATTTTCATTGCGGAGTTAATGCCCGCAATGAGTCCCTGAGCTGCAGCTTCTTCGTAACCTGAACTACCGTTGGTCTGCCCTGCCGCGAAAAAGCCTGATAAACGCTTAGATTCAAGCGATGGATAAAGATCAAGCGGATCGAGATAATCATATTCAACCGCGTAAGCAGGACGCACAATGAGCGCATCTTCAAGACCTGTAATACTGCGAATAAAATCGCGCTGAACATCTTCAGGAAGAGAACTAGACGCGCCGTTCATGTACATCTCGTTTGTTGAAACCCCCTCCGGTTCAATAAAAATATGATGGCGTTCGCGCTGAGGAAAACGCACAACTTTATCTTCGATACTCGGACAGTAACGCGCTCCTGTGCCCTTTATTTTTCCGCCGAATAAAGGTGAGCGGTGAATATTCGCTTTAATAATTTCATGCGTCTTCGCTGTTGTATATGTAATCCAGCAAGGTAATGAATCTCTCTCAGCGAGGGTACCATCCATAAATGAGAACGGGCGCATCTCTTCGCCGTCTTGTTTTTCCATTTTAGAATAATCAATTGAACTGCCTGCTATTCTCGCAGGAGTTCCGGTTTTTAAACGTCCAAGCGGAAAACCTCTGCGGCGCAAAGACGCGCCAAGCCCCAACGCCGCTTCTTCACCAAGCCGTCCATGCGGCGCGTCAAACTCGCCGATAAATATTTTTCCTTCCATGAACGTACCGGAAGCAAGAACAACAGTACGTGACGTTATACGATGACCGCGTTGAGTTATTACTCCCGCGATTTTTGCGTTAGCGGCAATATCGCCGTCAATAATAAAATCTGTTACCGTATCCATAAAAATCGTAAGATTTTTTTGCTTTTCCAAAACAGAACGCGCCGCCGCCTGATACGCGTATTTATCTGCCTGAGCGCGCGGCGCTTGTACCGCCGGCCCGCGGGAACGGTTAAGCACCCGGTATTGAATCATCGTCGCGTCCGTCAACTTTGCCATTTCACCGCCGAGAGCGTCAACCTCACGCACAAGATTGCCTTTGGAAAGACCGCCAATCGCCGGATTGCAGGAAAGCGCGCCGATTTTATCAGGATTCTGCGTGATAAGAAGCGTTTTAAAACCAAGACGCGACACAGCGAGAGAAGCTTCTATACCAGCATGACCGCCGCCTATGATTATGCAATCGTAGTCCATTTTCACCAGTTAAAAATAATATTATAATTCCCGCGAATCGAAGGATTTAATTCCAGTAATGGTTTGAAAAGCGCTTCGGCGGCTTCGCGCGCCTGTTCCAGTAAATCTTCGTTTTCCTGAACTTGTTTTTCTTTATCAAGTTTGGTGTCGCCGAGCAGGTTAAGCACATCCTGGGGAGTTATTGAACGCGGAAAAAGGCCGCCGCCTGCAAGTTCGTAAGATCGGGCGCGTTCAGGGTATTGTTCATGAGCTAATATTTCAACAGGCGGCATTTTAATTAAAATCTGAGAACCTCTTTCTCTTACTTCAATATTACTACAGTTAAATCCCAGTTTGATTGTTCCGTCAAGAACTATAAGCAAATTGCGCGCGTTCAGCCAATTGCCTGGATTATAAGATCTTTGCGTAATTGACTGGTAATTATAAACAAGACAAACATATTCGGAAGCGGGCAGGATTTCCTTCACTACAGAACTAATATTAGTTTCTATTAATTGTTTAATTACCAAAGGCTTTCTTGCCGCTATCCAGACTATAACGATAAGCATAATAAGAAAAAGGCATATCAATATTATTAATGCGAAAAAGAAAGGAGGCTTTTTTTTCTTTTTGCTTTTTACTTTGTTATTATCCTGTTCATTAGCCATAACAACCTCTATTCCCGAATCAAAGATTTTTAAAGTATAAACTAAAAATACGCTTAAAACAAGGCTGCGAGCTTAGCGTCATTTTCCTACTTTCCAACACAAAACCTGCTGAACATCTCTTGCAAAATATCTGCTGTTGACACCTCTCCTGTAATTCCGCCAAGCAGGTTTACAGCGTCTCTTAAAAGAGGCGCAATTAAATCTAAAGGTTCTTCTCTCTCAGTCATCGCAAGAGCTTCTTCCAGCGCGCGGCATGACTCATCGACAAGATTTTTTTGGCGTTCCGTGCCGACAGCGGCAGCGAAAGTCTCGCCGGTTTGCAGAGAAGTTTGCCGCGAAATTGCGGAAGTAATTTCCGCGTAAAGCTCTTTAATGCCGTCACCTGTTTTGGCGCTGATACAAATGAGTGACAACTCGGGATTCTCATTGGCGTTTGTTATTATATTTTGCAAATTGTTTGGAGGTGACTGACACCTGTCAGCTTTATTCCAAACAAAAACATATCTCTTATCAGTGATATGTTTTTCTATAAATAATTTATCTTCATTGGTTATTTCTTCCAAAGCTCCATCAAGTAAATATAATACAAATTCCGCTTCATCTAAAAGTTTCAGGCTGCGATCTATGCCGATTTTTTCAACAGAGTCGCCGCAGTCTCGCAACCCGGCTGTATCAATAAGCCGGACAGGAATTCCTTCTATGCTTACCCATGCTTCTATCCAGTCGCGCGTTGTGCCTGGAATTTCAGTAACAATGGAGCGATCTTCTTTTAATAAAGCGTTAAAAAGACTGGATTTTCCGGCGTTCGGACGTCCGGCTATTACCAGCGTAATTCCCTCCTGATAAACGCGTTCAATCTGCCATGAAGCAGAAAGTTTTTTAAGGCGTTCCAGCGCATCAACAGCTATGTTTTTATTAGGAAGTTTTCCGGCAGCTTCATCTTCGTCAGCGCTGACTTCATCATCTGAATAGTCAAGATAAATTTCAACTCCGGCAAGAACCTTTACAAGCGAATCTTTAATATCGTTTATTTCATTCTGCAAAGAGCCGCAAAGACGCATGATTGCGTGACGTCTGCCTGTCTCCGTCTTTGCCGAAACAATTTCCATAACAGATTCGCTTTTGGTTAGATCAATTTTACCGTTCATAAACGCGCGGAAAGTATATTCGCCGGGAAGCGCTTCATAAAAGCCGGCGTTTTTTAAAACATTCATTACAGCTTTACCTGCAGAAGCTCCGCCGTGGCAGCATATATCCGCGCTGTCTTCGCCTGTGTAACTTCTCGGAGCGCGGAAAACAGAAACAAGAACTTCATCGATCTTTTCAGCCGTTCCATTATCGTTTTTGGAAATCCAGCCGTGAATGATTGTATTTCCCTGCGCGTTTGTTAAATCGGCGGAAAAGACTGATGATACAAGATCAATTGAACCTTTCCCCGAGCAGCGGATTAAAGTTAATGCGCTGTTTCCGGGAGTAGTTGCGAAAGCCAATATCGGTGATTCATCGCCGTATTGTCTTTTTAAACTGTCACTTGTCATTTTTCTTCATCCATTTCGTATCAAACACAGCGCCCGCAAGACGCAGTTTTATGAATATCCACGGAGCGGCTATTGAAACCCAAAGACTTATAACACCGTAGCAAAGAAAACAATAAAGCATAATATTTTGTCTTTCTGCGACTGTTTCAATAATCCTAACAACTCTGTATTCAATAAAAACAAGAATTGCAATTCCTATAATAAAACGCGCAAGCAATGTAAGATATTTCGCGGCGCCTTTTCTTTGCAGAACATCGGCGCTTTTAAAACCGATAAATCTTTTATTTAAACAATAACCCGCGCCCAAACCTAGCAGAAAACCTCCGGGTATAACAAATTCGTAATTTGGGCGGTACAGGATTAATAAAAATGAAATAACAGCGGTTGTTAACACATATGCCCGAAAACCGCCCAACGATAAAAGAGTTTCGATTTTATTACGCAATAAAAGATAACCGCAAAAGATAACCGCGAAAATAATCCAGCCGATATTATAAGGTAAATTTATCTCCAGCTGCATGTAAACGGATATAACCCATATCGAAATCAAATTTACAATACCTAGCTGTAATCCCGTTTTTTCATTAACGCACCAGTAAATAAGGTAAGATAATACCATCATAAAATATAAAATTTTCAATTCCATTTAAAAACCCTCAAAAAAAGTTTGACGCAAACGGTTAATAGCTGTAGTTTGACTTGCGTTTACAGTTACTTCCGCGCTTGTTCGTGTCATCATATTTCTTATAAAAACCTGCATATTTATTTTTTCAACTGTTGTTAAAATAAAAAACATATAATTGTACGAATGTTCAGATCCATTTTCACTTTCATGCCTTACCCGAATCCAATGCGTATCATCTTTAACAACGCCGGGATATTCAGCGCTATTGGCTTTTTTAATAATACTTTCAAAAAATTCTCCGTATTCATCATCCGGAAAAAGAGATGTTGTAAGATAAAATCTTCTTTCTATCCTTGCCGAAGCAAGTATCGAAAAATCCTGAGTTGTTCTGAAATATTCCGCCCATTTTGTTAACGCGTTGAAATTTTCTCCTTCGTTTACAGAAATGAAAACATATTTATTATTGTATGCTTCAAGACTTTCAACCGCATTAATTCCTCCGTCAAGAAAAGAACGGAGCCATAGCGGCAAATTTCTAACTAAGCCGCTTTGTGAACCTGTAATATTCGCTGTTCCTATGAAAGCAGGCTCATCCATCTGCAATATTCCGGAATTCGGAACCGGAAAAACCGCTGTCTCACCCTGACCTCTGCATGAAATTAAAACTATAGCTATAATTATGATTACTAAAGCAGAAGATTTCATTTTCATATTAAAAATATTAGCTCTCTGCACCGGCAGCCGGCTGCTCATTAATAATTAATGTTTTTATTTCTTCAGCTAATATATCCATTGGAGGCATATAGTATAAAGCAAACTCATCCCATATCGCGGTAACTTCTTGAGGCTCATCTGTATTCATCTGATCAAAATGAGAACCTGATTCATCGGCGATCAGCTTCTGCTGATCAGATAAAGATTCTCTTGAAAATCCAAGCATGATCTGGAAATCACTTTTTATTTCTGCTTCAAGAACAATCGGCTTCGGCGCATGTTCACTGTCGATAATTTCTCCCGCGATATTTATTTGAGCTTTTAATAAACCCGGTAAAACTGAAAAACTAACGCCGGCAGTTAATAATCCCATATCCTGTTTTTCCGCGGCTTCATTTTCAGGCGTTTCCTCTGCCGAAACTGATAAACTTATTGTCTGCGAAACAGTTTTTAAAGGAGAAGATAAAATTAAAATTAAATTGCTTCCCTCAATATAAAAATGCATACGCACATTGCCGGAAGCGGACGAGTCAAACAACACAGAAAAAACGCCTCCGCTGTTCAGTGAATTAAGCCTGAATAAAATTTGCCAGTCATTATCCTTGTTTAGAATTGCTGTTTTCGGTAGGTTGAAAATATTATTATATCCGGAGGTAAGCCCGTATGTTCCGTTCATACCCATCCATTTTAATTTCTTACCGGCAGTCTGTTTTATAACACGATCCGCGGAAGCAGGCATTTTTGAATCTTTTAAGTCCGCTTCAAATTTATACCAGTTTACAAGCTGCGTAATATTTTCAGAAATCAAGTGCAAATCTATTTCTTTAGAAGATACCAGAAGTGATATTTCTTTATTGTAACCGGCTAACTCTTCAAAATTTTCACTCGGGAAAATTTCCGCGCGCAAAGAAAAGAAGCCGCTTTGTTCAGGCGCTTCCCAAAAGAGCTGCCCCATACCGCTGGAATAATGTCCTTCGTCAATTTTATTTTTGCCGTCATACCAGACAATATACGGGTCCAGTTTTTTATCAAATTCCAAATCCGCTTCTAGCAGCACAATAGTTCCTCTGGGTATGAGCTGGAGACTGTCTGCAATCCCCGGCAAATAGGCGTTTATACCCGTATATGAAAAAACAGTCTTACCAAGATAAAAAATGGTCTTCTCGGTTTTTTGCAAAACATCCTTTCCGCTCATTACCTGTGAAATCATTGTATATCTGCCAACAAGCAAGTCCTGAGGCATAGGGAACGCAGGCAGCTCTTTATCAAGACTTACTACAGAAATGATAAACTCATCGCCGTTTTTGTAACTAGCGGGAAAAACGATTTCATCGGCGGGCATTTCCGCGTCTTCAGTGATTTCTTCTTCGGAACTCTCTTCGGCAGCTTCATTTTTGATAGCTTCAGTTTCCTCGATTTCTTCGCCGTCAGGTTTGATATTGTACAGTACCTTTAACCCTACAATCTCATCTTTTGAATTTCTTAGAAAAACCATTAAAGCGGTAACATCAGGATCATCGGAAACAGGTTCCGCAAAATAGGGGTTAATTTTATCGCTGTGCTTTGCGTAGGAACATTCATCAAGAGGATTGCCGTTTATTTGTATATTAATTTTATACGTGCCAGCGTTAGGCAGAAGAGAATCGATTGCCTCACAGCTGCCTAAAAAGGCGGCTATTAGAGCAAAAAAACAGAGAAAAGCAAATGTTTTTACAACATTTTGGACACACATACCCAATATAAATATAACATTTTTTATATAAGGAATCAACTATTTTAATTTTAATCTATTTGATAATATATAATTATGCGAACAAGAGCAGTTATCCATCTTGACCGTTTTAATGAAAATTTGGAATCCGTAAAGACGCGAATTGGCTCCAGACTGATTTGCGTACCTGTTAAATCAAACGCTTACGGGCATGGAGCGGTTCAAATAGCCAAAACAAGCCTTAAAGCAGGCGCTCATTGCCTGGGAATCGCGGCGGTATCGGAAGGTATTGAACTCAGGAAGGCGGGGATCACTGTTCCGATTTTATTATTTTCTCAGCCTTCTCCAGACGAAATTCAAGATATTGTCAAAGCAAACCTTACACCTTTTATTTCTGACACAGAATTTGCAGAGCTTTTAAATAGCGGCGCCAAAGCAGCAAAAACAAAATTGTCAGTTCATATTAAAATTGATACAGGCATGAAGCGGATAGGCTGCGCGCCGGGGAATGCTCTTGCTCTTGCAAGGCAAATTACGAAATGCTCCAACTTAAAATTGACAGGCACAGCTACTCATTTAGCGGTCTCCGATTCGGCAAAAATTCCTGACATCAATTTTACAAAAAAACAATTATCCCGATTTAAAAAAGCGGTTAATGATATTCAAAAAGCGGGCATCAATCCGGGGATTGTTCATGCCGCAAATTCCGGAGCTGTAATTTTACATCCGGACACATGGCTGGACATGGTAAGACCCGGCATCCTCTTATACGGTTATAAGGCAGCGCAGGAATTTGAGGCGCCTGTTAAACAGTTAAAAAAATTAAGAAAATATAAAGCAATAACCGCGGAACCTGTTATGGAATTAATAGCTGAGGTTTCGTTAATAAAAAAAATAAAGAAAGGCGAAAGCGTTTCATACGGCAGAACATGGATCGCGAAAGAGGATACAAATATCGCTGTTCTTTCAATCGGCTACGGGGACGGACTTGCGCGCCTTGCAAGCAATTCATGGCAGGCGGTAATCGGCGGCGAAGCGTATCCGTTTGCAGGGAGAATCTGCATGGATCAATGTTGTGTTGATCTCGGAAAAAAGACAAAGGTAAAACGCTGGGACGAAGCTGTAATTTTCGGCGGTTCGGCTCCAAGCGCGGCAGAACTGGCAAAGGCGGCGGCAACCATTCCGTATGAAATAACATGCGGTATAAATAAAAGAGTGCCGAGAGTTTACAAGCAGTAAGGTTGTCATCGGTATAAAAAACCGTTAATATATAAAAGGAGGCAATTAAATGAATCCATTCTTTTTGGCAGATAAAGAAGACGATGATGATACTCAGGAAAAAGACAAAGCGCCGGTTTTAGATCCTCTCGCGGGGCGAATGTTAAAAACACGGACTATACTTCTTTCCGGCGAAATAAATAAAGAGCTTGCGGAGAAAACCATACGCCAGCTTTTGCTATTGGAAGATATGAACGACGATCCTATTCGGGTTTTTATTGATTCTCCAGGCGGAGACGCAGACGCGGGTTACGCGATTTTCGACATGATCAGATTTGTAAAACCGCAAGTGTGGACAATCGGCATGGGTCTTGTCGCAAGCGCAGCCGCGATTATTCAGCTTGCGTCTCCCAAAGACAGGCGCGTAGGACTTCCCAACAGTCACTATTTGATTCATCAGCCGCTTTCCGGAATTCGCGGCGTCGCGACAGATATAGAAATTCACGCTAAAGAACTTGAAAAACTGCGCGGAAAAATAAATCAGTTGATCTCTGAAGAAACCGGCAACCCTGTTAAACAGGTGGAGAAAGACACAGACCGCGATTACTGGATGAACTCCGCCGAAGCCGTAAATTACGGCTTGATCAGCAGAGTTATAACCAGCAGAAAAGAAATTTAGGCGTTTTCGTAAGTCTTGTAAAGGAAACGCCTTATTTTCTGCTGAGCGTTCTTTTCAAACGGTTCTTTGCGCACACAGAAATCACCAATCTTTTTATAAACAGGCATTGAACGGTTTACAGCTTCGACTTCTTTTTTGATTAGCTCGAAGATAAAGAAATCGTCATTTTCCTTACCGGGATGATCCTCTTTAATAAACTCGAAATTGGGAACCATCACGCCGAAAATAATTTCACCGCCCGGAGTTTTTCTTCCGACAATAAGCAGTTCCGCGATTGAACGGGAACCTGCAAAACAGGATTCCACTTCTTCAGGGTATATATTTTTTCCGCCTGAACCAACAATAAGATTTTTCTTGCGTCCCCTGATATGAACGAAACCGTCATCATCGATGCAGCCAAGGTCGCCTGTTAAAAGCCAGCCGTCATCTGTTATTACTTCTTTAGTCGCTTCTTCATTTTCAAAATAACCAAGCATTATTGAGGGCGACTTGCACGCGATCTCGCCGATGCCGTCAGGACCGGGATCCATAATTTTCACTTCGGTGTAACTAACAGGAAGCCCAACCGATTCATTGCGTTTATGATACGGAGTATTTACGGTAATAAGCGGAGCGTTTTCGCTCATTCCATAGCCGTGAACGATATTAAAACCAAGAGAGTCAAAGAAATCCGCGGTTTGAATGCTTAAAGCGCCGCCGCCCGCAACCATTATGAATATTGATTCAAGACTGGCTTTTTTGCGGATAAATTTTAAAACTTTCCGTCCCCAGTTTGCATTTCCCTTCCTTGCCTTTTCCAGAGCGATTTTTCTGAGAATATTTATAGGCCCTCGAATAATAGGAGAAAGTTTTTTATATCCGGTATCTATCGCCGCCATAAATTTATCGTAAAGAAGAGGGACAGCAATTAGGAATGTTACTCCTCCGTCATGTATATCATCAACAACAACTTTACCTACAATTTTTTCCGCTATCACAGTTGGAATACCAACCGAGAAAGGAGCTATAAATGAACAAGTTGTCGGATATGTATGATGAAGCGGTAAAACATCCATAAAAACATCTTTGGAAGTTGGCCGAAGCATTCGGACAGCCGCGCTTGCGTTGGCAATTATATTTTTATGAGATAATGTAACGCCTTTCGCAAAACCAGTTGTTCCCGATGTAAAAACAATCGAACAAGGATCGTGAGCTGAAATGCTGTTTGGATCAGGAAGAACCTGATTCGCGGCATTTGCTCCGAATGTGTCAAATTCGGTTTTTGTTCCTGTGGGAGCGTCTTCCATTTCGGGGCTTATACATACGCAAACAGGCATAGAAATACCGTTAGATGATAAAGATGATGCGAAATCCCTCTTTCTGCCTGAATAGAAAAATGCTTTTGCTCTTGTTATTTTCATGATATTGATACATTCCTGCTCTGTCGCAAGGAAATCCACAGGTACAATGCAAATGCCGGCTATAACTGTCCCCATCCATATAGCCATCCATTCCGGTCTGTTTTCGGACCACAGCACAACACGATCGCCTTTATTTAAACCTGCGGCTAATAAACCGCGGGCAATCTTGCGGCATTCATCGCCGAATCTGGAATATGTCCAGCGGGTAAATTCTCTTTGTTTGCCGGAACGGTAACGGATAAAATCCTTGCCGGCAAAAACACTGGATTGATTTTCGAGAAATTGGGCGAAATTATCAAATGGTGTATCGGGGATGTTAGAAACATAATCTTCAAATTTCAACATATGTGCTTCTCCTATCGTTTTGTTTAGTATATAAAGAGATAGAAAATTTTGCAACCTTTTAGATTTATTTGTGTCGCGTTGGCTCTTGTAAATGTATGCTTTGATATATTTCCGGGGGTCCTACCGGAGGCTAAACGCGCCGTCCGTGCACGGCACGAACGTCACGTTTGCCACCGGCACCCCGCCAGAGCTTAGCGTGCATATATTTACAATTGGAGAACAGAGGAATGTTGCCAATTATATTTAACTGGGAACAAATAGGTTTATTTAGCTATTATTAATAAGTACCGTTTTTTGCCGGCTCTTAGGGTTAGTTCGCCGTCTGCGTTTAAACGATCTATCCCTATGAGAGTGTTTACGTCTTCGATTGCGATTAAGCTGCCGTCTTTGCTGGAAACAAAGGCGCCGCTTTGTTGGATTAGTCTTCGGGCTTCGCTTTTGTTGGGGGTTAGTCCGGTGTCGAAGAATAGGTCTATCGCGTTGTAGCCGGTTTCAAAGCGCGAGCGCGGGATTTCAATGTGAGGCATGGCTGTTTTGTCTCCGCCGCCGGCGAACGCGGCTTTGGCTCCGCTTAACGCTTTGTCGGCTTCGTCTTTTCCATGGATGAGAGCTGTAACTTCCCATGCGAGACGTTCTTTGGCATCGTTTGGGTTTTTCCCAGAGGCACACAAGGCATTGCACTCATCTGTGGGAAGAAAAGTAAACATTAAAAGAAAGCGGTTGATGTCGGCATCCGATACATTGCGCCAATATTGGAAGAAATCGTAAGGGCTGCATATGGCGGGATCGAGGAAAAGAGCGCCTTTTAAAGTCTTGCCCATTTTTTTGCCGTCCGAGGTTGTTACAAGCGGGAATGTAAGGCCGAAGGCTTCAACGCCTTCAATGCGGCGGATTAGCTCAACTCCGGCGACAATGTTTCCCCATTGATCATCACCGCCTATTTGCAGACGGCAGCCGTGACGTCGGTATAGTTCGAGGAAATCGTAACTTTGCAGTAATTGGTAGTTAAACTCTATAAAAGACAAACCTGTCTCAAGACGCATTTTGTAGGCTTCGAAACTCAGCATCCGGTTGACGGAAAAATGGCTGCCGATTTCCCGAAGAAAATCTATATAGTTAAGGTTGGCAAGCCAGTCTTTATTATTAACGGTAAAAGCCGTCTTGCCGTCGAATCCGACAAAACGATCGAGCTGATTTGTTATGGATTCCACATTGGCATCCAGTGTTTCATAATCAAGCATTTTACGAACTTGGTCTCTGCCTGACGGATCTCCAATCCTTGCAGTGCCGCCGCCGAGAAGGGCAACCCCTGTGTGGCCCGCTTCGCGAAGGTGGCGAAAGGCAAAATACGGAACCATGTGCCCAATGTGCAGACTGCCGCCGGTGGGGTCAGTGCCCTCGTAAAATGTGACGGGACCTTCGTCCATAATTTTTGACAGGCCTTCAGCATCGGTACATTGCTGGAAAAAACCCCTTGTTTTTAATGTTTCTAATGTTGAGTTCATGGGGTTATTGTACCGAAATTAAAGGTGCCTGTCACCGTCTCCGATAATTAAAAAAATGAACATAATAGATATTGTAAAAGGTGTCATCACATCATGGCAGGTAATTGTAACCGCCGTTGTGGTCGTAATTTTTATCGCTATTGTCAATAATACGGCCAAAAGTTACCGCCGTCCAAGAATTAAAAAAGCAAATCCATTCAAAAAGAAAAAGAAAGAAGCAGCCATTGCCGCGCCTGGAGAGGAAATGGAAGTTACTTCAAGCGGAGATTCAAACGAAGAACTTGGTTTGGAAGAAGCTTAAGAACAATAAAAAACCGATGGTTTTTTATTGTTCTTTCGAAGAAACCCGCAGGGTTTCTTCGGGAATTTTTTAAAAAGCCACGCTATATATAGGGTCATTATTTTTTATACCTACGCTATAGGTAGCGTAGGTGACTGACACCAAAAAAACTATAAAATTTTCATTTTTCAATCAAGCTAAATAGCGCCTTCAACCCATATATAGTTGGAGGTTTTTATGAGTGATGATTATCCCGAGATTGAAGATCCTTTAAGCGGCGCGGTTAAGAGCTTGTTCGGGCTTTCGTACCTGTTCCCGTATCAAAGACTGGTAATGATTAATATTCTGGAAGCCGCGCAAGCAGCTGGAATTCAAGTTCGATGGCCCGGACAGGAAGAGGCGGAACCCGCGGAAATATCAGAAAAAAACAAAGTTGATGATAAAGATCAAACAGACAGAACATTGGCAGGAAGGCAGATTGTAATATTACCGACAGGAGCCGGAAAATCTCTTTGCTTCCAGCTTCCTGCAATGCTGATAGAAGGGCTTACATTGGTCATCTACCCTATTCTATCACTGATGTCTGATCAACAGAGACGGCTGCACGACCGCGGTTTTTCACCTGTTACAATCAGGGGAGGACAAAGCAAGGAAGAGCGCGATGAAATTTGGAGAAAACTTGAAAGCGGACAAAGCAGATTTATAATAGCGAACCCTGAGGTGCTTTTAACAGCGCAGGTAAAAGAAAAACTTGCAAAGATAAAAATTGTTCATGCGGTAATTGATGAAGCGCACTGTGTAAGCGAATGGGGAGAAAGTTTTCGTCCCAGTTAC